>CABXNH010000011.1 GCA_902513495.1 uncultured Gammaproteobacteria bacterium | reverse complement strand
CCTCATTTTTCAACATAAGTGGGTTCGGGCCTCCAGTTAGTTTTACCTAACCTTCACCCTGGCCATGGATAGATCACCCGGTTTCGGGTCTACTCCCAGCAACTAAACGCCCATTTAAGACTCGGTTTCCCTACGGCTCCCCTAATGGTTAACCTTGCTACTGAGAAGTAAGTCGCTGACCCATTATACAAAAGGTACGCAGTCACAGAACAAGTCTGCTCCCACTGCTTGTATGCATACGATTTCAGGTTCTATTTCACTCCCCTCCCGGGGTTCTTTTCGCCTTTCCCTCACGGTACTTGTTCACTATCGGTCAGTAGAGAGTATTTAGCCTTGGAGGGTGGTCCCCCCATTTTCAAACAGCGTTTCACGTGCGCCGCCTTACTCGATTTCACAATTAAAAGATTTTCGTATACGGGACTATCACCCTGTGTCGTTGAACTTTCCAGAACATTCTACTAATCAAAAAATTGCTTAAGGGCTGGTCCCCGTTCGCTCGCCGCTACTAAGGGAATCTCGGTTGATTTCTTTTCCTCTAGGTACTTAGATGTTTCAGTTCCCTAGGTTTGCCTCCTTAACCTATGTATTCAGTTAAGGATAATGATCTTATGATCACTGGGTTTTCCCATTCGGAGATCTCCGGGTTAGAGCTTATTATCAGCTAACCGAAGCTTATCGCAGATTATCACGTCCTTCATCGCCTTCTACTGCCAAGGCATCCGTCGTATGCACTTATTCACTTGACCATATAACCCCAAAGTATCTGGGTTAAATGGTTTCGTATTTCACCTTGTGAAGTCACTAGCTGTATCTTTCGATACAATCAGTGAATTCTATTTATCAATGATAGAAATTAATCTATCAATGAGAATCCATATTTTTTGAAATTGTTGTGTCAATGCAATACACCTTACGTTGTATTGTATTTAACAAACTTTACTTCATATCCAAATTGTTAAAGAGCTCCCAGTCTAGTTAAAAACTAGAAAGGGCATAAAAACTTAAATAAACCTTATTCAATAAACCTTATTTAAGTTTTCATTTGAGAAAAATGGTGGAGCTAAGCAGGATCGAACTGCTGACCTCCTGGATGCAAACCAGGCGCTCTCCCAGCTGAGCTATAGCCCCAAATAAAAACTAATAACCCAGAAAAATGGTGGGTCTGGGTGGATTTGAACCACCGACCTCACCCTTATCAGGGGTGCGCTCTAACCAACTGAGCTACAGACCCTTAATATCAATTCAATTGATTTTGGGTTATTGGTCTTTTTTCTCTTACTTTAATATTATCAAACAACTTGTGTGAACACTCATGCATTTCTTAAGGAGGTGATCCAGCCCCACCTTCCGGTAGGGCTACCTTGTTACGACTTTACCCCAGTCATGAATCACACCGTGGTGACCGTCCTCACTAAGTTAGACTAGCCACTTCTGGTGCAACCCACTCCCATGGTATGACGGGCGGTGTGTACAAGACCCGGGAACGTATTCACCGTAGCATTCTGATCTACGATTACTAGCGATTCCGACTTCATGGAGTCGAGTTGCAGACTCCAATCCGGACTACGAAAAGGTTTATGAGATTAGCTACACCTCGCGGCTTCGCGGCTCTTTGTCCTTCCCATTGTAGCACGTGTGTAGCCCTGGTCGTAAGGGCCATGATGACTTGACGTCGTCCCCGCCTTCCTCCGGTTTATCACCGGCAGTCTCCTTATAGTTCCCACCATGATGTGCTGGCAAATAAGGATAGGGGTTGCGCTCGTTACGGGACTTAACCCAACATCTCACGACACGAGCTGACGACAGCCATGCAGCACCTGTCACTGCGTTCCCGAAGGCACCAATCTATTTCTAGAAAGTTCGCAGGATGTCAAGACCAGGTAAGGTTCTTCGCGTTGCATCGAATTAAACCACATGCTCCACCGCTTGTGCGGGTCCCCGTCAATTCCTTTGAGTTTTAACCTTGCGGCCGTACTCCCCAGGCGGATAACTTAACGCGTTAGCTTCGCCACTAAAGGGTAAATCCCCCCAACGGCTAGTTATCATCGTTTACGGCGTGGACTACCAGGGTATCTAATCCTGTTTGCTACCCACGCTTTCGTACCTCAGTGTCAGTATTGGTCCAGAAAGCTGCCTTCGCCATTGATGTTCCTTCTGATATCTACGCATTTCACCGCTACACCAGAAATTCCACTTTCCTCTACCATACTCTAGTTGACCAGTTTCAAATGCAGTTCCCAGGTTAAGCCCGGGGCTTTCACATCTGACTTAATAAACCACCTACGCACGCTTTACGCCCAGTAATTCCGATTAACGCTTGCACCCTCCGTATTACCGCGGCTGCTGGCACGGAGTTAGCCGGTGCTTCTTCTAAAGTTAACGTCAAGGCTAACGGTTATTAACCGCTAACTTTTCTTCACAATTGAAAGTGCTTTACAACCCTCAGGCCTTCTTCACACACGCGGTATTGCTGGATCAGGGTTGCCCCCATTGTCCAATATTCCCCACTGCTGCCTCCCGTAGGAGTTCGGGCCGTGTCTCAGTCCCGATGTGGCTGATCATCCTCTCAGACCAGCTAAAGATCGTCGCCTTGGTAGGCTTTTACCCTACCAACAAGCTAATCTTACGCAGGCTCATCTGATAGCGTGAGGCTCGAAAGTCCCCCACTTTACTACGAATAGATTATGCGGTATTAATCCGAATTTCTTCGGGCTATCCCCCACTATCAGGCAGATTCCTACGCGTTACTCACCCGTCCGCCACTCGACGCCTACTAGCAAGCTAGTATCGTTTCCGTTCGACTTGCATGTGTTAAGCATACCGCCAGCGTTCAATCTGAGCCAGGATCAAACTCTTCAGTTTAATCTTTGACTTTTTAGAACACATGGCATTTATAACCAATAGTTCAATTTTTTTAAAAGCTTATCTGCTTTTGTTTTTTATGTGCACTGCACAATTTCTTGCACGAGTGCCCACACAAGTTGCTTGATAAATTGTTAAAGAACTACCACTCAAAAAAAGATCTGTTTGCGCGGTGAAAGCGGGAAATTATACATGCTCAAATTGTTGCGTCAAGCTATATTGCTCTTTTTTATTAAATAAACTTTTGATCGCTAAAATTAATAAAGTAGCTGTCTATAAAATAGTGTTTTAAATCAACAATATAGAGAGAATTACTGAGGTAGTGTATTTCCTATTTTTTTCTCTCGAAAACAATCAATTGTACTCTATTTACCAATACAGAATGAAGAGAAGATTTCCCCCAAGAGATCGTCTGATGAAAACTCACCGGTTACCTGACCAAGATGCATTCCTGCCTGACGAAGATCTTCAGCGACTAGTTCACTGGCCCCTCCATCAAGTTGACTGATTGCACTATTAATAGATATGAGGGTTTCATCAATGGCAATGATATGCCTTTTGCGTGCTAGAAAGACGCCCTCAGTGTTTGAATTAAGACCTGCAAAATCTGAAAGTGCCTTTCTAACAAAATCAATTCCATCTCCTTTTTTTGCAGAGATCGCTATTTCTGGGTTTTTTTGATTGTTTTGAATCCCAGGTTCAGAGCCCGTTAAATCAATCTTATTTTTGATTACTATTTTTTGTTTGTCTTTAACTGAATCGGGCAGTATTGATAAGTCAACTGATTTATCGCTCGCATCATAAACAAGTAAAACAACGTCTGCATTATTGATTTCAGTATGCGCTCTTCTAATACCCTCTTGCTCAATTATATTGTCGCTGTTATGAAGGCCAGCAGTATCAATAATATGAATAGGCATGCCGTCTACATAGATTGTTTCCTTAAGAATATCTCTTGTAGTGCCAGCAATATCAGTAACAATTGCACTAGACTGCTTTGTGAGTGAATTGAGTAAGCTCGATTTACCCGCATTGGGTTTGCCCGCAATTGCGACATGAATTCCATCTCTTAAGATAGCGCCTTGATTTGCATTTTCAAGAATATTTAAAAGTCTTTCTTTTAGGGAGTAAAGTTTTTTTGAAACTTCGTGAGACTCTAAAAAATCAATTTCTTCATCAGAGAAATCAATAGTGGCTTCTACAAAAACTCTTAATGAAATTAACTCTGAGAGTATTAGATTGATTTGTTCTGAAAACTCTCCAGTCAGAGATCTAACTGCACTCAACGCAGACTCTTCAGAGTTGGATTGAATCAAATCTTGGACCGCTTCAGCTTGGACAAGGTCCATTTTGCCATTTAAGAACGCCCTCTTTGTAAATTCGCCTGGCTCAGCAAGCCTAACATCAAGTGAAATGATTGTCTCCAAGAGCTTTCTGATGACGCTTATCCCTCCATGTCCCTGAAACTCAACAACATCCTCTCCGGTGTAGGAGTTAGGGCCAGGAAAGACAATTGCCACCCCTTTGTCAATAACATGGCTGTCATCATCAAAGAAAGCGCCATAATAGGCATATCTGGATTCCAAATCTTTATGCAGTATTTTTTTTGCAATAAACCTTGCGAGGGGGCCACTAACCCTAATGATGCCAATTCCACTTTGGCCATAAGCAGTTGCTAAGGCGCATATCGTATCTGATTTATGTGTCACTTGAGAAATAGTCTACTAAAAAATCATCAAAACTTAAGGTGTCGCTTGACTCAATTTCGATCTGCCTCTTAACTGAAAGTGTTTTCTGATAATCAAGGTCTTCAAAGTACCCGTCACTGATAGACATCTCATTAAATAGTTCTTTGTTTTTGCGACTAAATTGATCGGTATATTCGAAAAAACCTTTCTCTTCATCTTTCATCTGATTAAGCATTTGAGCTGAAGGCGTCAAATCAGGATCAAAGATTCTTTTTGAAATATTCTTCACAGATTTTTGATGATCATCGCTCATCAGAACTGAGCAATCATTAACTTTATCCAAAATAGACTGGCCCCAATTTAACAAAGTTAGATCTTCTCCATTATGACTGAGAGATAATTCAGGCTCTCTTCCTCTATGGGCAACCAAATTTGCATTAACATCAATTTCATTCAACTCTGAAGTAGAAACAGCAGGCGAATCTTCTAACAGGCAAAATAACATAAACGCCTCTAGAAATTGAACTTGCTCCTCATCAATACCTTCCTTCATCAGGGGGTTCACATCGAGTGATCTTAATTCTACATAGCCTACTCCTTCATTTAAAAGCGCGTTCAAAGGCCTATCACTGCCATTGATTGATGGCTTTGGTCTAACAGAGGAATAGTACTCATTGGCAATCTGAAGAATATTAGTGTTTAGTTGTTGATACTCACCATCTTTTTTTACACCAATGGTTTCACAGTCATCACAGCTTGTTTGCATTGCAGCTCTGAGACTATAAATATAGTGACGCAAACTATTGTAATTAGCCTTAACTCCTTTCTTATCCTCTTGAGAGTTTTGATAGCCGATATCACCCATTCTTAATGATGTTGCGTAAGGAAGGTATAACGTATTGTCATCAAATTCCTCTAAATTATGTTCATGGTAATCTTGCATAAATGATTTACAAACTGTTGCAGAGGCACCAAATAGGTAGGTAATTAACCAGCCAAACCTTAATACATTTCTAGTTAAGCCCATGTAATGGTGACTTATGAACTTTTGTGAATCAACCTTACTTAAAGGCGCTATAAGTTCTCGGTAGGCATTCCAAAAATCTTTTGAAAATGAATAATTGAAATGAATCCCGGCTATTGCTTGCATAACGCTTCCATATCGATTGGATAAACCACGACGGTATACGGTTTTCATTTTTCCAAGATTAGACTCGCCATAATATGCAATTGGAATATTTGTCTTTCCCCTCAAAATACAGGGCATACTTGCAGGCCAGAAACGCTCACTATTAGGTAAATGATGTTGAACATAGTGATGTATTTTGGCTAATTCATCGATGACATTATGAGAGCCTTGAGTGGGCTTTGTCACTATTTCAACTAAAGCCTCACTAAAATCAGTCGTAATTTCTGGGTGAGTCAATGCAGATCCAAAGCTTTCTGGATGAGGTGTTTGCGCAATTGTTCCATCTTTTGCAACTCGCAGCCCTTCTTTCTCAATCCCTATAAGATTTCTACTAAGACTGTCTTTAAAAGGATAGAGTGAATTAATTTTATCTTGAAGACTCAATTTCTTATCTCAAATATTAAAATAGTTATTTTACCTTGGTCTCATGATAGCGGTGATAATAGAAAATAACTACAAAATGGTTATATTTAATATTGATGGATGATAAAAACAAAAGCATTGATGTTGTTGTAGGCGTTATGCGCAACAAGAATCAAGAAATATTTATTACTAGGCGTCAAAAGAATCAATTTATGTCTGGGTATTGGGAGCTTCCTGGAGGCAAAGTTGAGAATGACGAGAGCTTCTCTAATGCCATTAATAGAGAGCTTCTTGAGGAGACAGGAGTTAATGTAGAGAGTCGCCACCTGATACAGACAATTGAGCATCGATACACTCAAAAAACAATTAATCTTTCAGTATTTTCTATTGAAAAATATATGGGAACTCCTGAAGGAAAAGAAGGGCAAGAATTTTGCTGGTGTGCTATTGACCAATTGAAGGACTATAATTTATTGCCGACAATGTGGAAAATTATCCATCGAATTTCTCTTTCAAATAGTTATTGGATTACGCCAGATGAACATGCATCTGATTTAGTCATCAATCAATGCAATCAGCGACTTAGAGATGGAATCAAAATAATACAGCTAAGAAGTAAATCATATCTCGATAACATTTATATTGAAAAAATTTATAAATTATGTCAATTAAATCAGGCAAAGCTTATATTGAATACCCCTAATAAAACTTTTAAAGAGGCATGTGATGGTTGGCATCTCACTGGCAATGAACTGATGGCCATAAAAGAGAGGCCATTCGATGAAAGCAAACTATTTGGCGGATCGGCACATAGCCTGAATGAAGCAAAACATGCTGAGTATATATCGGCAGATTATATTAGCCTCTCGCCTGTAAATGAAACACTGTCTCATCCAAATACTGAGGTTTTAGGCTGGGATAATGCTTCTGATATTATTAATCAATGCAAGACACCCATATTTCTATTAGGTGGAATGAATAAGGACTTGATGGATAAAGCATTAAGTATTGGAGCTCAGGGAATTGCTGGCATTAGAGGACTCTAGAGTTGAGACCCCGTAATCTCAAGATACTTGTCTTGTATATCTTCTTTACTCATTTGGACTAAGCCATCAGAGCCACCCTTACATAGCAAAGTATCATTGACAAATATTTGTGGGACGGTCCTAAAGCCTGACTTAATGAAGAAGTTACGTGCATCGCTATCCTCTTGGATATTGAGTGTCTCGTATTCTATGTCTAAGTTGTCCAGATAATTCTTTGCCCTTGTACAGTAAAAGCAAGAATGCGAAGTATAAACTTTAATCATAAATTAAACCGAAGTAGTCTGCCATGAGGACCGTAATCATACCAGTAAGATTATTTTATTGGGCTAATATAGCGCTGTATATATTGTGGCTTTATCCTCTCAAATAAACCCAAGTTGTGTCATTAGATAGCTCACTATCAAATCGATATCCCTCGTCTGAAAAATCTTGCAGTGCCTCCGGATTATCTAATCTATTTCGGATGATAAAGTTCACCATTAATCCTCTGGCTCTTTTTGTATAGATTCCAATCACCTTGTATGAATCGCCTTTCTTTTCTTTAAAGACAATATCTAATATTTTTGCATTAAGTGATTTTTTGTCTATTGCCTTGGAGTACTCGTTTGATGCAAGATTAACAATTAATTCAGACTCATCATCATTCAAAACATTACTTATATCAGAACCCCAGTAATCATAAAGATCCTTACCTTTAGCATTGCTAAGTTTTGTACCCATCTCCAATCGATAAGGCTGAATCAGATCAAGCGGTCTAATAACGCCATAGAGTCCTGAAAGCATTCGAACTTTATCTTGAGCAAAATCCAAATCCTCAGCCGTAAGAGAGGGAGCGTCAATACCATTATAAACATCTCCCTTGAAGGCAAGGATAGCTTGCTTCGCATTATCTAATGTGAAAGGTATTTTAAATTTTTGAAAACGCTCAAAATTAAGTGCCGACAATTTTTCACTGATTGACATTAATTTTGAAATTTGAGCCTGGCTTTTATTTTTTAGAATGTCAATTAACTCATTGGAGCTTTCTTGTTGTCTTGTTTGAGAAAAGTTTTCAATATTACATTCAGAAAAATCTTGGGTTTTTGATGGGGAGATAATTGCCAACATAAGCGCCAGAAAAATGAAAAGATTCTACCTTAAAATCGTTGTTATAACAACATAAGTAGGCAAATTTGGACTTTAAAAGTATTAAAAATTAAGGTATGATATGTGGTTTGTTTGTATTCGTTTTAATCTCAATTTTATGAAAAATAAGCAATTACATTTGCCAAAAGCGCGTGGGCTTTATCATCCAGCCAATGAGAAAGAGAATTGTGGTGTTGGCTTCATTGCCAATCTAAAAAGTGATTCATCACATAAAATTACTCAAGATGCCTTAGAAATGTTGGCTCGTATGGATCATCGAGGTGCCTGCGGATGTGAGGCAAATACTGGTGATGGCGCTGGAATACTGACAGACATTCCGCATGATTTTTTTATTGAGGACATAAAAACCCTTTTTGGGGTAGTGGTGACTGCAGGTAATTATGGTGTAGGCAATATATTTCTGCCTCAAGATAAAAATGAAAGAGAGCTCTGCATGTCTCTGGTTGAAAAAATGATCAAAGATGAAGGGCAAACTCTAGTTGGATGGAGAGATGTTCCTGTCGACTCAAAAAAAGCGAATGTTGGTAATACAGCTCGTGAATCTCAGCCAAATATTAAACAGTTAATAATTCAAAACACTGGCAACTTAAATCAAGAGAGTTTTGAGGGCGTTCTTTATGTTATTCGGAAAAATATTTCTCAAGTTATTAGAACTGACGCGTCAATCCCTCAAGCCTTACTTTTCTATATTTGTAGTTTATCGACCAGAGTAATCATATACAAGGGCATGTTAATGGGGTCTCAATTATTAGACTTCTATTCTGATCTCAGTAATAAGAAATTTAGCACCTACTTGGCTATGGTGCATTCCCGCTTTTCAACTAATACCTTCCCATCTTGGGATAGAGCGCAGCCATGTAGATTCATGGCACATAATGGTGAAATCAATACTCGCCAAGGAAACTTCAACTGGATGAGAGCTCGTGAAGGCGTCCTCGAAAGTGATATTTTTGGTGACAATTTATCTAAAACCTTGCCCGTTATTGAATCTGAAGTTTCTGACTCAGGAAGCTTTGATAATGTTCTAGAATTTTTATTAATGAATGGACGCTCTCTTCAGGAAGCTATACTGATGATGGTTCCTGAGGCTTGGCAGAATGATAAGGAAATGAGTACTGAGAAAAAAGCCTTTTATGAGTACTTTTCAAATGTCATGGAGCCATGGGATGGCCCTGCATCCATAGCTTTTACTGATGGCCGCTACATTGGGGCTGTTCTTGATCGAAATGGTCTCAGACCATCACGATACTACTTAACGCATGATAACAGAGTCATCATGGCATCAGAGGTTGGTGTTGTAGATGTAGAAACTAATAACGTGAAAACTAAGGGCAGACTTAGGCCTGGAAAAATGTTTCTTGTTGACTTCGAAAAAGGCCAGCTAGTTGACGACAATCAAATAAAAAATAGCTTTGCATCAAAAAACCCATACAGCGACTGGTTAAAGAGCCAACAAATAGCTCTTTCAGATCTTAAAATTCATGGTGATTCAAAAGGTTTTTATCCTGACACTCTAATTAGTCGCCTTAAAGCTTTTGGTTATAGCACTGAAACACTTCAGTTCATGCTGTTGCCTCTAGTGAGTGAGCTTAGAGATCCTGTAGGGTCTATGGGTAATGACTCTGCATTGGCTTGTCTATCAGATCAATCTCGAATTATATATGATTACTTTAAGCAACTTTTTGCCCAGGTTACAAATCCTGCTATTGACTCAATAAGAGAGGAAGTAGTTATGTCTTTAAGCTGCTCAATTGGGCCTGAAGGTAACTTGCTAAGCAATAAAGAAGAAAATGCTCATCGACTCGTGATTGAGCACCCCATCTTAACAAATGAAGAAATGTCGGCCCTGAATCAGTGCAACCACCGAGGCTGGACAAGTAAAACGATAGACATTACCTATGACATCAATGGTAGCCATAATCTGAGTGACATGCTTGACTCGATTTGCGAACAAAGCACTCAAGCTATTGATGATGGCCATAGCCTTGTCATCCTGTCAGATAGAAAAATAAATGCTAGTCGAAATGCTGTCAGTGCTCTTCTGGCGTCGTCTGCAGTTCATCGTCATCTAGTTGCAAACCACAAACGAACACAGGTCGGCATCCTTGTTGAAACGGGTGAAGCTAGAGAAGTTCATCACTTTTGCCTTTTGATCGGATTTGGCGCTGATGCTGTTAACCCATATCTCGCTTTTGAGGCATTATGGCAGTCAAGAAGAGATAAGCTAATTAATCTTGAAGATGATTATGCTGTCGTCAACTCATATCGAAAAGCAATCGCCAAGGGAATGCTAAAAGTGATGGCAAAAATGGGCATTTCAACGCTCGCTTCCTACAAAGGAGCTCAAATCTTTGAAGCAGTAGGTTTGTCGAATGAAATCATGCATAAATGCTTTTTTGAAACTGCAAGTCGAATTAGTGGAGTAGGGTTTGATGTAATCCAAACAGAATCTGAAACGCAGCATAAAAAAGCCTTTATTACGAAGTCACTTGATAATCTTGGACACTATCACTGGAGAAGTGGTGGTGAAAAGCATATGTGGGAGCCTCAAACGATTACCACCTTGCAACAGGCTGCCCGAGGGAACGACCAAAATGCGTACTGGGAATTCTCTAAAAAATCTGATGAAGAAGGCACAAGAAACTGTACGCTTCGTGGCCTCATGTCTTTCAAAGAAGGTAACTCAATCGCTATTAATCAAGTCGAACCAGCAAAAGAAATTGTGAAGCGATTTGTTACAGGTGCCATGAGTTTTGGCTCAATTTCAGCTGAATCCCATGAATCACTTGCCATAGCCATGAATCGTATTGGCGGAAAGTCTAACACTGGTGAGGGTGGTGAAGACTCAAAACGATGGACCCTAGATGAAAATGGCGATTCTCGTCGCAGCGCTATAAAGCAAGTTGCCTCAGGTCGATTTGGAGTCACTATTGATTATTTAAATAATGCTGATGAACTTCAAATCAAAGTATCTCAAGGCGCCAAGCCTGGAGAAGGTGGTGAGCTTCCTGGCGGCAAGGTTGATGAAGGCATTGCAAAAATTCGATGCTCTACAGCCGGCGTTGGCCTTATAAGCCCTCCACCGCACCATGATATTTACTCTATTGAAGACCTCTCCCAACTCATCTTCGATCTTAAACGTTCAAATCCAGATGCTCGTATAAGTGTCAAACTGGTTTCTGAAGTTGGTGTTGGAACAGTTGCAGCTGGAGTTACTAAAGCTAAATCAGACCATATCGTTATTGCAGGTCATGATGGAGGAACAGGTGCCTCTCCTTTGACATCAATCAAGCATGCAGGACTCCCTTGGGAATTAGGAGTGGCTGAAACGCATCAAACTCTTGTGATGAATGATCTTCGTTCGAGGGTAGTCATTCAGACTGATGGTCAACTCAAAACTGGAAGAGATGTTGCAATTGCCGCCCTATTAGGTGCAGAAGAGTTTGGCTTTTCAACTGCACCATTAATAACTCTAGGTTGTATTATGATGCGTAAGTGTCACTTAAATACCTGTCCAGTAGGGATTGCTACACAAGATAAGGTATTGCGTAAAAAATTTACTGGCAAACCAGAGCATGTTGTCAATTACTTATTTATGGTTGCAGAAGAGTTAAGAACAATCATGGCAGAGCTTGGTTTTTCCAAACTGACTGACATGGTTGGAAGAGTAGACATGCTTGAGATGAATAAAGCTATCAATCACTGGAAGCAAGACTCAATTGATTTGAGTGCAATATTAACTCCAGCTGAAAACCTATACAGAGATGCGGGAACATATCAAAGCATGAAGCAGGATCATCAGCTTGAAGAGCAACTTGATCTTGATTTAATTAAAAAATCAAAAGAAGCAATCGAGCAAGACATTCCTGTTAAATTTGACTCTGCCATTTCTAATGTTGATAGGGCGGTTGGTGCAATGCTATCTTCCCATGCCGTCAAATATAGGAGCGGCAATAACCTTAAAGATGATTCAATTCATATTAATTTTAAAGGGTCAGCTGGCCAGTCATTTGGGGCCTTTCTTGCCAATGGAATTACACTTTCTGTAGAGGGTGATGCAAATGACTATGTTGGAAAAGGGCTCTCTGGGGGCCGTGTCATTGTTTACCCTCCTAAAGATTCAACATATTCATCCCAAAACGAAATTATTGCAGGCAATGTTTGTGGTTATGGTGCGACCGGCGGGGAATTATATCTCTCAGGTCAAGTTGCTGAACGCTTTTGCGTTCGAAACTCGGGCTTAATTGCTGTTGTAGAGGGTATTGGTGATCATGGCTGTGAATATATGACTGGAGGAAGAGCAGTCATTCTAGGAGAGGTTGGTCGAAACTTTGGAGCAGGCATGAGTGGAGGGATTGCTTATGTTTATAACCCAAACAAAACACTTCAGGAGAGAGCTAACGCTTCAATGATTGATTTTGACCCAATGGATAAAGAATCAGTCTCAGAGCTATTTGAACTTACTAAGAAGCATTGCCACCATACAGGCTCAAAAATTGCTGATCAGATATTGAATAACTGGGACGAAGAGATAGTTCATTTTGTCAAGGTCATGCCAAAAGCTTTAAAAGAGGTTCTTGCTGCCCAAGACAAACAACACTTGAAAGCAATTTAAATAGGTATAGCGTCAATTACATCGGCGCTAGTCCCTAAAATACTATCAACCCCATCCCCAACAACCGGTATTACTGAAATAACTGCGCCTGTAACTCTCATAGGTACAGTGACTACTTTGGTAAAAACGCACCCCGATAAATAAAGGATTCCTAAACTTAAAATAAATAGCTTTTTCAAGAATTCCTCTCTAAAACAATAAAATGATAGGAGTAGTTATTTGAAATATCCTTTGGGTGTGACTCATGGCTAACTTGATGCCAACTTGAAGCATCATATTTTGGGAAATAAATATCGCCCTCAAACTCAGAGTCAATCCTAGTGATATAAAGGCGATTTACCTTAGGAAGTAATTGCTCACACAAGCTGGCTCCACCAATCACCATAACCTCCTCTTCATCCTCAGTTAAAAAGAGTGCCTCATCAATTGATGAGACAACTTCACATCCAGGAATCAAAATTTTTGTATTACGAGTAATGACTACATTTCGTCGATTTGGCAATGGCCTTCCAATTGAGTCAAAGGTCTTTCTTCCCATCAATATAGATTTACCGGTTGTGATTTTTTTAAAATAAGCCAAGTCAGCAGGTAAGTGCCATGGCAGTTGATTGTCTTTACCAATCAGTCCGTTGTTGTCCATTGCCACTACTATTGATAAGCCCATTAATTCAGCTCGATTGAAGTAAAATATTAGATTATTTTACAATTTTTAAACCCACAGTGTCACTCATTCTAGCCTCATCATCTCCATTCAGAAAAGCTATTCTAGATAAGCTAGGTTTGCCTTTCGATGTGATTGCTCCAGAGATTGATGAGATGAGAAAAAACAACGAATCTCCGTTTGATTTGGTTATGCGGTTGTCCAAGGAAAAAGCTTTAGAGGTTTCTAAAACTCATTCTGGACTTATTATTGCCTCAGATCAAGTTGCCACTTTAAATTCTGGAGAAAACGTTGAAGATGAAATTCTTACGAAGCCAGGCACTCATGAAAATGCTTTCTTGCAATTAAAAAAAAGCTCCGGAAAGAGTGTGAACTTTCTTACAGGATTGGCACTCATGAACACTGATACTAAAGAAATACAGCTTCATGTTGAATATTACAAAGTTAAATTTAAGACACTGTCAGATAATCAAATCTTAAATTACTTATCTAAAGAGGATGCTCTCAATTGTGCTGGTAGTTTTAAATCCGAAGGTCTTGGTATTGCATTATTCAATAGCATGGAGGGTGATGATCCTAATAGTCTTATTGGTTTGCCAACAATTCAATTAATAAATATGCTCGCTAGGGAAAATGTTCACGTCATATGAGTATTGTTTATCCGCAAGAATCTGGGTCGTTTTCCTTTGACTTAAAAAAAAATTACTGGGGGTCATTATTTGGATCCTCAGAGGCACTTGCGCTTATAGAATTAGCAGAATCAAATAAAAGTGTTGTTCTCTATATTGCAAGAGACATTGCACACCATGATGAAATTAAAAAAGCACTTTTATTTTTTAATAAATCTATAGAAATTTTAGATTTTGCTAGCTGGGAGGTTTTAGCCTTTGATCACTTCTCCCCTCACCCCGATATTATTTCATCAAGGATTCACACTTTATCCAAATTATTATCTATCGAGAGTGCCATTGTTGTTACAACAATTGAAACACTTTCCCAAAGATTATGCCCAAAGGATTTCATAAGGAAGTATAGCCTAAACTTAAAAACTCGACAGAATCTAGAGATTGATTCATTTACTGAAAGCTTAATTAGGATTGGATACAGAAGGGTAACAACTGTAATGGAACCAGGAGAGTTTGCCATAAAGGGTGCGCTCATTGATCTATACCCTATGGGTGCTACAAATCCATTCAGAATTGATCTTTTTGATAATGAGATTGACTCTATAAGATCCTTCGACTCATCCACTCAGAGATCTATTGAGGTGATTGAAGAAATTTACCTTTTACCAGCAAGAGAATTTGCTACCGACAGTCAAAGCATTGATACATTTAAGGAAAACTATCTGTCTGAGTTTGGTGACACTAATGGCTTTATATATACTGAAGTCAGTGAAGGAAGATACCCTGGTGGAATTGAGTTCTATTTGCCTTTATTCTTTGATAGAACCAATACTTTGTTTGACTACATCCCTAATAACTCAACAATTGTTTATCAAAAGGGGCTTGATGAGTTATTGCAAGCTCAGAGCAATGAGTTACTGGAAAGGTTTGAATATTGTCAAAGTTCACTGGAGAGACTCCCCCTTCCAATCAATAAAGTTTTCGTAAATAAAAGCGAGTTTTTTAGCTTCCTAAGCCACAAAAAACAAATACAAATACAGACTTCAAAAATACAGCAAAAGACAGGTCTAAATTTTACATCCTCCATACTCCCTCCTCTTAAAATTGAAGCTCAAGCAAAGAAGCCACTTAACAAATTAATCAAATTTATTGAGAGCTTTAGGGGAAGAATCTTAATTGTATGTGAATCGGATGGAAGGCAAAGTGTTTTAGTAGACTTGTTATCGTCATACAGTCTTAATCCAAATCAATGCTCAAATTGGATTGACTTTATTAGTCAAAGCTCAAAGCTATGTATTACAAGTGCTAGCCTAAATGAAGGCGTTGTATTTGAAAAAATAGCCATCATTTCTGAAAATAACTTATTTGGTAAAGATGCTATTAAACAACAACGTAGACGGCGAGCAAAACATAGAGATTTTGATGAAGCAATAAAAAGTTTAGTTGAAATCCAGCTTGGTGATCCGGTTGTTCATGAGCACTATGGTGTGGGTCGTTACCTTGGGCTTGAAAGTCGGAGCTTTGATGAAAATCAACAAGACTTTCTCTCACTTGAGTATGCAAATGGTTCAAAGTTAATGGTTCCCATAACCAGTCTTAATTTGATCTCACGATACTCTGGTGCAAACTCTGATCATGCACCTCTTCATAAACTAGGAAGTCAACAATGGATAAAAGCAAAAAGAAAAGCAGCCGAAGCACTTTATGATGTTGCAGCTGAGCTTCTAGAAATCTATGCAAAGAGGCAGTCTCAAAAAGGATTCTCTTACCCTGCTCCCAATGATTCCTATAGTTCTTTTGTCTCGAGCTTTAAATTTGAAGAAACTCCTGATCAGCTTAAAACGATGGACGATGTTCTGTTGGATATGCAGTCTGATAGGCCAATGGACAGATTAGTTTGTGGTGATGTCGGTTTTGGTAAAACTGAAATTGCAATGAGGGCAGCTTTTCTGGCTGTTGAGTCTGGAAAGCAAGTAGCTATTCTGGTTCCAACAACCCTATTAGCTAATCAGCATTTCCAAACCTTCAATGATCGTTTTTCTAAATTTCCAATTGTTATCAAGTCTTTATCTAGATTCCAAGATGCAAAAGAACAAAAACAAATCAAGATGGAGCTAAAAGAAGGAAAAATTGATATTATCATAGGAACGCACAAACTGATACAGGGTGACATTAAATATCAAAAATTAGGACTAATTATTATCGATGAAGAGCATCGATTTGGGGTTAAACAAAAAGAATCATTAAAAAAAATCCGAGGTCAAAGTGATATATTAACAATGACTGCAACCCCTATTCCTCGTTCTTTAAATATGGCCCTTGGATCTTTAAGGGAACTTTCAATTATTGCCTCGCCTCCTGCAAAAAGAACTGCAATTCAGACTTTTGTAGATCAATGGAATGACAACACGATTGTTGAAGCTTGCTCTAGAGAGCTTCATAGAGGAGGTCAAATTTTTGTTGTTCATAATGACATTGATACCATTGACAATATGGCGGAATCGTTAAAAGAGCTTATGCCTAATTTGAAGATTCGAATTGCTCATGGTCAAATGCCAAGCAAAGAACTGGAACAAATAATGACAGATTTTTATCATCAGCGTTTCCAAGTTCTAGTATGTACAACCATTATTGAAACGGGCATTGATATCCCAAGCGCAAACACCATTATTATTAATAATGCACAAAATTTTGGCCTTGCTCAGCTTCACCAATTACGAGGAAGGGTTGGACGTTCACATCACAAAGCATATGCATATCTTGTCATAAAGTCTCATCAATCTATTACTCAAAATGCCAAAAAGCGACTTGATGCAATTGCCTCACTGGAAGAGCTTGGTGCTGGCTTTATGTTGGCTAATCATGATTTAGAAATTAGAGGGGCTGGTGATTTATTGGGAGAAAATCAAAGTGGAAAGATTTCTGAAATTGGCTTTAATCTCTATCATGACCTATTAAAACGAACGATCTATGCGATTAAAAATAACACCAAACTGGATATCAACGGGGCACTCCAAGAAGAGATTGAGATTAATCCTGGAATTGCGTGCATCATTCCAGAAACCTACCTTCCAGATGTCCATGAGCGATTAATTCTGTATAAGAGAATTGCTAGTGCAGACACAGAGGATGAGTTAAATGAGCTTAAAATTGAAATGATTGACCGTTTTGGAGTGCTTCCAGATTCAACTAGTAACTTGTTTGAATCCTCATCATTAAAAAACTACTGCAACAAAATAGGTATTCAAAAAATTAATATTTATGATGATAAAGCTGAAATTACTTTGAATGAAAAGAACGTCATTGATGCTTCAAAAATCATAAATCTGATACAAACAAAACCACAACAGTTTCAACTAAAAAATCAAAACACTCTGGTAGTCAATGGGCACATGGAGGTTGACCAATATCGCATTAAAAAGGTTCGCAACGCACTTACAACTATAGTTTAAAAAGCCTAAGCGATTAAATATTCAAATCGCTAAAGTCATCACTATTCTGAAGGGACAAGATTTGGGAAAAAATATTTAATAAATGGCACAACCACTAAAGCTGCAAATAATAAAACAATCAAACAGCCTAAAATATCACCGATAAGGAAATTTTTGATAAAGAGCGTTGCATTGATTGGCTCCATGCTGCTGTCACGTGAAACTACAAAAGAAGTAACAAAAAATGCAGTAATTGTATTAAAAAATGCAGTCAAAATGGCTAAAAAAACTAGGTGCTGAAAAATAAGCCTATTGCCATCAAAAAAATTTGAAAGTTTAAAGAACTTCATACTTGCAATTGCAACCATGGGTCCAATTACTCCAAATAGATTTAAAAAGAAGGTTTCCTGATCAAAGAAAGGTTGAGAATGAAACCAGAATTCTGATAACTGTATTGCCAGCAGTGTTGCTAAAACTACTCGGAAGCCAAATAAAAGAAAACACAAAGACATAGCACCTACCGGAAGCCAAATTATATTACCAACAAAAGGGTACGCTGGCCCATTTATATAGTAAGCCACAACAAGTATAATTAATGTTGAAACTTGAGGAGAAAGATTTGCTAGCCAATAGTTTTCGATCTCTTCAATAGAGCTTTTACCCTGTATCTTATCCATCATTTAAAACTTCTCCTACGCTTTTTAGGCTGGTCGTTACGATACCCCTCCAGCTCGTTGCTTTTAATTGTTTATACAAGCAGGTTTATCACGATTAACTGCCTGTACGCTCAGTGTTTTTTGATTGATTGTAATCCCAATCGTGACACCATCACTATAACGATTTAAGTTTTTTTTTGAAGCTACTTTAACAGATCTCTCTGAACTACCTTCATCTGCAAGTATGTTTTGGAAAACACTCTGTATTGATTTTTTACTCGGTGCTAGCAGATTCACTCGAGTCCTATTGGGTTGGATTATAGTGAGGTCTCTATAGGCTTCGCTCACTTAATAACTTTAAAATATTCTAGGTTTAAATATACCTCAAAAAAATTATTGTTGCAAGGTAAGAATCATTTCTCTCTTATCTTTAGAGGATTGATCTGAATTAATAACTTTATTTGATGTCAGAAAAAGGACTGCCCTCTTAATCGTTGATAAGGAATATTTAGCAAAGTAGGGATCATTTTTTATAGAGGTTATTGTTACGTAATGGTTTTCTGTAGAGCTAATATAAGAAAAAACTGCCCTTTCTACCTCTGAATAGTTACTTAAACCAAACTCTTGTTCAGTCTCATCAAGAGCTTTCCTAAGCTGAAAAAGTCTACTTACTGCTTTTTTCATAACTACCTCATATGATATTATTAATATTATAAATGAACAACTTTGTTCTCAACAGGAATAGTATACATAAAACTTATAAGTTACTATAATTATTGGTAATACCAGTATACCAATTAAATTAGAAAAAAATAAAAAGCTAATCTTAGTTTACAGATTTCTATCCTAGTTTGAATTGCCGCTTAAGACTTATATACTCTATAGCCTTAATTCTGGGGCCGAATTGACTCACTACCCTTGAGGACGCAGCATTAGCAAAATCGGCAGCCCAAGCAAAATCTTTGCCAGCACTAAGAGCATGTAGAAAAGCACCTGCAAACATATCGCCGGCACCGTTTGTGTCAACTGCACTCGCTAAAACGCCATCCGTATGGATTAGGTTGTCTCCGTCAAAGACTAATGACCCTCCAGGACCTCTTGTAATCGCAAAAGTTTTTGCGTATTTTTTTAATGCCTCTGAGGCTGCCTCTATAGTATGTGTACCTGTAAAACTTCTTGCTTCATCTCCATTACAAAAAATTAAATCAAGGCCGTCATCTCCGATAATAGTTTTAATATTATTCGAAAAAACTTCTACTACAAATGGATCGGAAAGGCTTAAAGAAGTTTTAACTCCATTTTGCTTAGCAAAATTCATGGCGTCTCTTGCAACAGCCGTTCTTTCATCATCAGTTACTACATAGCCTTCTATGTAGAGCCAGTCCGAGTTTACCAAAGCCTTTTCGTCAACCTCTCGATAAGAGAGCTCGAGACTTGCTCCCAAATTTGTATTCATAGTTCTTTCAGCGTCTGGGGTAACCATAACGAGACACTTGCCAGTAACCCCATTTGAAGGCACTACTTGATGAAATTCAACGCCAGATTTATTAAGGTCTTTAACAAAAAAAGCACCTATCTCATCATCGGCAACTTTTCCTGAAAAGAATGCAACAGAACCAAACTGACTCGCCGCTACAACTGAATTACAGGCCGACCCTCCACAGCTCATTTTTACAGGAATTCGCTGAGTTGTTAGGGAATCAATAAGGTAACTTTGGCGCTCTTCATCGACAAGTGTCATTAAACCTTTGCCAATTTCATTTTCTTTGAGAAATGAGTCATTGACAATGACTTCTGTATCAACAATAGCCGCTCCAATACCATAAATACCATATTTTTTCATTAACTTAAAACTCCAAATTGATTAATAAATACTCACTCTTTCAGTAAAGCTGGAATTGGAAAGCTCACAGACTCCAAAGCACCATCTACCTCTATCACTTCTGATCCGCCATTGGACATTAGAAATGAAACGACCTCCTGAACCAATATCTCTGGCGCAGACGCTCCAGCAGTTATACCTATAGAAGTTATCCCATTCAGCCACTCTTTGTCAATATCTCCAGCGCCATCAACTAAATAAGAAGGTTTGCGTTGATTATCTGCAATTTCTTTTAAACGATTAGAGTTTGAGGAGTTTTTTGAGCCAATTACAATAAGAGCTTCAGAACTCTTAATGACCTCTTTTACTGAGTCCTGACGGTTTTGGGTTGCATAGCAAATATCACTTTTCTTAGGAGACTGAATATGAGGAAATTTAACTTTCAAGGCCTCCACAATCTCATGTGTATCATCTACTGATAGAGTTGTTTGCGTTGTGAAAGAGATATCTCTGCCCTTTTGCAGTTCTATTTTCTTAACATCACTGATTGATTCAACCAAGTCGATATGATTATTTTCAGATGCCTGCCCAAGAGTTCCCTCTACCTCAGGATGCTCAGCATGACCAATAAGGACCAACTGATGGTTATTTTTTTGGCGACGTGTGACCTCTTTATGAACCTTTGTAACAAGTGGACAGGTTGCATCATAGATGACAGCTGATATATCACTTGCCTCTTTTCTGACAGCTTGTGAAACACCATGGGCGCTGTAAATAACGACACTATCTGATGGAACCTGCGAGATTTCATCAACAAATATAGCGCCTTTATCCTTAAGATTATTTACCACATATTTATTATGGACTACTTCGTGACGAACATAGATTGGAGGCCCATGCTTTTCGATAGCGCGCTCAACAATCTCAATAGCACGATCAACTCCTGCACAAAAACCCCTAGGATTTGCTAAATATATCTTCAAAATTTAATACACAATAGTTAAAAAATTAACTAGATGATGAAGGATGGAGCGCGGAGAGTATTTGAAAAATTTTATTTCTAAGCTCTGAACGAGGAACAATCATATCAATAGCCCCCTTCTCAAGCAAAAACTCACTTCTTTGAAAACCTTCTGGTAACTCCTCACGAACCGTCTGCTCCACAACTCTTGCACCAGCAAAACCAATTCTTGCATTAGGTTCTGCAATTTGAATGTCGCCGAGCATCGCAAGACTTGCAGAAACTCCACCCATCGTTGGATCGGTTAAAACCGAAATAAATGGAATTTTATTATCTGATAGTAACTTCACAGCAAGAGATGTTTTAGACATCTGCATTAATGAGAAAAGCCCTTCTTGCATTCTAGCACCGCCACTTGCCGAAAAACAAACCAAAGGCTGATTATTCTTTATAGCTAAATTGGCTGCTCGAACAAACTTTTCACCCACTACAGAGCCCATTGAGCCGCCCATGAAGCTAAAGTCAAATGCTACAGTGACAACTGGCATACCCTTTAAAAAACCTGATTTTGCAATGAGAGCGTCCTTTTCCTTGGTGTGTTTTTGTGCATCTTGATAACGATCTTTATATTTCTTTTGGTCTTTGAACTTAAGAGGATCCACTGACTGAACATTCGGCGCTATCTCAACTTGATTTTCCATATCAAGAAAATCTTGAATACGCCTCCTGGCAGAAATTCTTAAATGGTGATTGCATTTTGGACAGACATATAGAAGGCGTTCAAGCTCCTCTTGATAAAGAACCCTATTGCACTCAGGACATTTACTCCAGAGCCCTTCTGGAATATTTTTTTTAGCATTCTTGCCAATCGATGGCATTATTTTTTCTAACCAACTCATACTATGCCTTAGTTAAGTAATTGCACTCGAGATTTCTTTTGCTAAATTTCCAACCTTGGTGACCATTTTATCCTTATCAGAGGCAAGCTCTTCGACAATAGAGACAAGTGCACTGCCAACAATCACTGCATCAGCATTTTCACCAACCTGCTTAGCAGTGTCAGCATCTTTTATACCAAAACCAACACCGACAGGAAGTTGAATATAATTCCTCATTCGTTCAAGATGATGGTTGACAGAGTCAACATCAAGATTTGCAGCGCCTGTAACCCCTTTGAGGGAAACATAATAAATATATCCACTGGCTATTTTCGAAATTTTCTCTAAGCGATCATCAGTGGTCGTAGGAGCAACCAGAAAGATTAAATCAATCTTATATTTATCAAGCTCTTGTTTAAGGTCACCAGCCTCTTCAGGTGGCATATCAACGACTAAAATTCCATCAACTCCAGCCTCGTCTGCTCTAATAGCAAACTCTTTATAGCCATAGACTTCAATAGGATTGGTATATCCCATCAAAACGATACCTGTCGTCTGGTTATGTTCCCTAAACCTCTCCACTATTGCAAAAACAGAATTTAAGTTGATACCATCTGCAACTGCTCTTTCATGTGACTTTGCGATGACAGGTCCATCTGCCATTGGATCAGAGAAGGGCATTCCTAATTCAATAATGTCAGCACCACTATCAGCCAAAGTAAAGACAAGCGCTTCACAACCATCTAACCCTCCGTCACCAGCAGTGATGAATGGAATGAAGGCTGTCTGATCCTGATCATCAAGTTTTTTAAAGATATTAGAGATTCGAGACATATTATTATTATTATTATTTATTACGAAATTTTAACATAGAGAGACTCTTACTCTATTTAAGTGATTTTTTATTTTGAGTATGAATGGACTGCATCAACTAGGACCTTCATACTTTCAGGATTAACCTCTGGGGTGATGCCATGTCCAAGATTAAATACATGTCCAGTTGAGCCTTGAAACTGGTCTAAAATTTTATGTGCTTCACTTTTTATGACCTCAGGTGATGCATAAAGGACAGACGGGTCAAGGTTACCCTGAAGTGCAACTTTCGAGCCAACCCTTCTTTCTGCTTCTCCAATTTCAACTGTCCAGTCAATACCAACAGCATCACAACCAGTTGATGCAATCTGCTCAAGCCATGCAGATCCGCCCTTTGTAAAAAGGGTTACAGGTATTGTTTTACCTTCATAGCTGCGGTTAATTCCAGCCACTATTTTTGACATGTACGTCAATGAAAAATTTTCATAACTGTCTTTATTTAAAAGACCACCCCAGGTATCAAAAATCATAACTGAGTCCGCGCCAGCCTCGATTTGAGAGTTAAGATAATCAATAATTGTGTCAGCTAAAACATCTAAAAGTTGGTGCATATGCTTTGGATTTTCATACATCAAGCCTTTAACCTTTGAAAAGTTCTTGCTTGACCCGCCTTCAACCATATAAGTAGCAAGCGTCCATGGACTACCAGTAAAGCCAATTAGTGGAACCCTTCCTCTAAGATTTTTTTTAATGACAGAGACAGCTTCACTCACATAAGATAGATCCTTTGAGACATCTGGTTTGGTTAAGTGTTCAATATCTGCAAGTGAGCTAAGTGGATGAGAAAATTTTGGACCCTCTCCTTCAACAAAATGAAGTCCAAGACCCATAGCATCTGGAATAGTCAAAATATCAGAAAAAAGAATTGCCGCATCTAAATCAAAACGTTCAAGCGGCTGAAGTGTGACTTCACAGGCTAGATCGCTTGACTTACATAGCGTTAAAAAATCACCTGCTTTTTTTCGAGTTTCGCGGTATTCAGGTAGGTAACGACCTGCTTGTCTCATCACCCAAATTGGTGTTCGAGTGACCTCTTTCTTTAGTAACGCATTAATGTAGTCAAATGCCATTATATTGTCTCAAAATAGTTGATTATATCAATTTTATATTTTAATCTTAAGTTTCCTTTTGACACAAAAAAAGCCACATTTGTGGCTTTAAGAGTCAATCAATTTGAGTTTAACGTTTGAAAGCGCCGTAGCGAGACTTAAACTTCTCTACTCGTCCAGCAGTATCCATAATCTTTTGCTTACCTGTGTAAAAAGGATGACAGCTTGAACAAACATCAAGATGAATTTCGTCTTTACCTGAAGTAGAGCGCGTCTCAAATGAGTTGCCACAACTGCACACGACCTTAATTGTTTCATATGAAGGGTGAATATCTGTTTGCATAGCTTTATATCATCAAGTTTTCAAAAAGGGTGAATTATATACTATCTCTCTGCTGGGGTAAATGTTTTAACTGTTAAAGCATGGAGTTCGCCACTTTTAATCTCTTCCTTTACAAGACCTAAAACCAATCTTTGCCTTTGAAGCAATGACATCCCTTCAAAGATGGGTGAGACAATAACTGCTGAGCAGTTACAGCCGTCTCCCTCCATAGATACTTTTGAACCCTCTAGCCCTGTCTCAAGCTTTGCTTGTACTTCTTCTAGTGTCATAATAATTCACTTAATATATTTATAATACAAACTATGTTACTAAAATCATTTGAGTTATGCGCCAAAGGCGCCTTTTAGCGCAAAGAAAAATAAAATCGACATAAAGCCTCCAGCTGGCAAAGTGATAATCCATGACAAAAATATCCTATTAATAACTCGGGTATCTAAAGCAGCCATTCCCCTAGCAAGGCCAACACCTAATACCGCACCAACTAATACTTGTGTTGTTGAAACGGGGATTCCAGTTCCTGATGCTATAACCACTGTTGCTGCAGCTGCTAGTGTTGCAGCAAAACCACGCGATGGAGTCAGCTGGGTAATTCCAGTACCGATCGTTGCAATTACTTTATGGCCATAAGTAATAAGTCCAACAACAATACCAACACCTCCAACTAATAATATCCACAATGGAAGTGCACTCTTGGAACCAATAACGCCACCACTTTCAATAACACTGTAAATCGCTGCCAATGGACCTATAGCATTAGCTACATCATTAGAGCCATGAGCAAAGGCCATTGCCGCAGCTGTAATAATCATAAGTACACCAAAAACTCTCTCCATCGACGCAAAGGAGAAATCTTTGTTTTCATCGGGAATAAGCTGTATTTTTCGAATCATTAGAGAGCCAATAATTGCCACAAGAAGGCCAAAACCTAATGCCAACAAATAACTTGAAGATGTACTAAAACTCAAACCAACATGCTTCAATCCTTTAAATATAGTTACTAAAGAAACTACAAAACCAACTAGAAACATATAATAAGGCACATACTTCTTTGAATTATGAAAAGGATCCTGAGTATCAATAATTAAATTTTGGAGGCTTCTAAATAGGGCGAAGGAAATAATTCCAGCTAACACTGGAGAAGCTATCCAACTTATTATAATTTGAAATACTTTGCTCCAAGCAACAGCATCAATACCCACTCCAACAGCTCCAAATCCTACAATCGCGCCTACAATAGAATGCGTTGTAGAAACTGGCCAACCTAAAGACGAAGCAATTAACAACCAACTACCGGCCGCTAACAATGATGCCATCATGCCATATACTAATAAGTGTGGGTCATTAGTGAATAACTGCGCATCTAAAATACCTTTACGAATTGTAGCTGTAACTTCACCGCCTGCTAAAATTGCGCCTGCAAACTCAAAAATAACTGCAATAATAATTGCTTGTTTGATTGTAACAGCGCCGGAACCTACTGATGTACCCATTGCGTTTGCGACATCGTTTGCACCAATACCCCAAGCCATAAATGTTCCAAATACAATTGCTAGTATTAGTAATACATTGCCGTAATTTGCAATAATATCCATGAAAGTCTACCTTTATTTAGTCAACATTACTTCAAAACGCGAGCCAACTTTCTGGGCAGCATCAGCTGTCTCACCAAGCCACTCAATCGCTCGGTAGTAGAACATAACATCGACAGGCGCTATAGAAGATTCAACTAGAAATAGCTTATTACGAATTTCATCTTGAACAACATCAGTCTCATGTTCTAAATCATTAACCTGCCGAATCATTTTGTCTACAATCTTTCGCTCTCGACTACTAAATGCAGTTTCTAAGAGCTCATCTAATTCATTAATAGCCACTAGAGCGGCCGCTGAGGTTTGGATACAAAGCTTAGTCAGTTTTAAAAAGTCATCTGCAAACTCTTTTGGAAAAGACATGTGACGTGACATCATCAATCCAGCAAGATCTTTTGTAATATTAGCAATAGAATCTTGAATTAAGAGAACATCCAACAAGTCCCTTCGAGAAAATGGCATCATGAATGTACTAGGCAAATTCATTCTTAATTTTTTCTTAAGAACATCTGCTTTTTGCTCTTTTTTACCAATTGAAAGTTGCGCTAATTTGGCCTTTTCCCAATCTTCAGAATTAGCAGCTTTTGCAAAAATGCCAAACTCCTTAATACAGGAATGCACTTGTTTCATATGCTGTTGTAATGGACTTATTGGAGACTTTCCAAATAAACCAGATATATTGCCTTTTTTAGTCAAATAATTACTCCATAGTTATACAAGTGAAATATACCATAATATCTATTCAAAAATAGATTTTACAAGTGGCAACAACCTGTTCTTAATTTGCTCAAAACAAAGCTCAAAAGCTTCATAACTCTGCCCATATGGGTCTTCAAATCCGATATGAATCAGCTGAGTATTGTTAGGAAATACTGGGCAGTTTTGACTGGCATTCTCACAGACTGTAATTACCAAATCAAAAGAAATTGGCATTACTTCCTCTAAAACCTTGGAGTGGTAATCATCATTCCAAATTTTTTTTGATTGAAGTACTTTTTTTGCATTTGGATTAACCTTTCCGCTAGCTGAAACGCCACTAGAATATGCCTTAACTTTTCCATCAAACTCACTATTAATAAGAGCCTCTGCAATAATACTTCGGCAACTATTGCCTGTACATAAAACTAAAACTTTTTTAGTCATTTGTAGTCTTAAGCATCAGATTTAAAAAACTTCATAAAAACTAAAGCGGCACATACTGAACCCAGTATAGTCGCAAAAATATAGAGCCATAGATGCTCAAGATTTCCACTCACAATAGCAGGAGCAATACTTCTAGCAGGGTTCATACTGGCTCCAGTTATTGGACCAGCAAACATCGACTCAAGTCCTACTGTGAGTCCAATTGCCAATCCTGCAAAATCTTTTGTAGCTTTTCCATGAACAGCTGATGAACAAATAACAATCATTAAAATAAAGGTCAGAATAAATTCAAAACCGAAAGATTGAGAGACAGAGCCCCTGGGTATGGTGGCACCAAGATAACTGACTTCTGCAAGATTATTAAAACTTTCAGAAAGCAATAAGTAAAGGCACAAGCTTGCTAGAACTCCACCAATTATTTGTGCTGAAACATAAGGGATAACATTTTTTCGTTCAAATTCACCCATTGACCAGAAGGCGATTGTTACCGCTGGATTGAAGTGAGCACCAGAGACATGGGCAAAGCTGTATATTAATGCAACTATAACAAATCCAAATGTCAAGGCAATACCAACGTGCCCGATTGCATTAGCAATATCATTAATCACAATAGCGCCAGTTCCAGCAAAAACAAGTATAAAAGTACCAAGTAACTCAGCAATAATTTTTTTTCTCATCTTATTTGGGTGAATTCAACTTAATAAAAATTTGGTTATTGAATAGACTAATATTACAGCCATATAACAAATATTTATTAAACTTGGAGTCTTAGAGCTTAAAGGGTAACATTATACAAAAATTTGAATTAATTAATTCATAGTAATATGAATTTCAAGATATATACTTAGCCCCAAAATAATGAATACTGCCATTATATTAGCTGCTGGACAAGGCACGCGCATGAACTCTCGGACGGCCAAAGTCCTCCACAAAGTTGGCAACAAGAGTCTCCTTCAGCACGTTATTGATGCATCTAAACCTTTAGTAAACTCTATCAACGTAATCATTGGTCACCACTCAGAATCTGTCAAACAAACAACTTCAAATGAGGCTATTAACTGGGTTAATCAAAAAGAGCAGCTTGGAACAGGTCACGCTGTTCAACAAGCAATTCCACATATCAATGACAACTCAATCTGTTTAATTTTATATGGCGATGTCCCACTTATAAAAACTGAAACTCTGGAAAAGTTAATACACAAAGCAAAACCCTCTGGTTTTTCACTTTTAAGTGTGGAATTAGAAAACCCTTTTGGTTACGGTCGAATAATTAGAGATTCTAATAATGCTATTCAGTCAATAATTGAACAAATGGATGCTAGCAAAGACCAAATTAAAGTTACAGAAATTAATACTGGAATCATGGCTATCCAGGGCTTACTATTGAAAAAGTATCTAGCAGAATTAGAACCCAATAATTTTCAAGGCGAACTTTATCTGACCGATATTGTTGAAAAAGCAGTCAAAGATAATGTTAATATTGCCTCATTTATATGTGAAAGTGTGACAGAAGTAATGGGAATCAATGACAAAAATCAATTGTCGCAAGCTGAAAGAGTATACCAACAGGATCAGGCCAATGATTTAATGTCAAAAGGTCTAACTATCATGGACCCAAAACGCTTTGATTGTCGAGGTAAGTTGAACTTTGGCAATGACTGCGTTATAGATGTCAATGTCGTGTTTGAGGGTGACAATGATTTAGGTAAAAATGTTTTAATTTCGCCGAACTGCATCATAAAAGATTCTAAAATCGGTGATCATGCTCATATATTACCTAATTCAATTATTGAAAATTCTATCATTGGATCGAATACTAGTATTGGTCCTTTTGCACGAATTCGTCCTGATACAGAGATAGGCAATCATTCAAAAATTGGCAACTTTGTTGAAGTAAAAAAATCATCCATTCAGAATAATTCAAAAGTCTCACATTTAAGCTATATTGGTGACAGCAAAATAGGTAGTGACGTAAATGTTGGTGCTGGGGTCATTACCTGTAATTATGATGGTGTTAATAAATTTCAAACAGAGATTAAGGATGGTGCTTTTATAGGTTCAAACAGTCAGTTAGTTGCTCCGGTAACTGTCGGGGAAAATGCAACAATTGGTGCTGGTTCGACGATAACCCAGAATACTCCAGATGATCAACTCACACTGAGTCGAAATAAACAATCGACTATTAGTAAATGGAAACGCCCTCTTAAGAAATAACGTCTACTTCATAAAGGTTATAAATTAATGTTAAATCTGCCAAAAAATGTATGGATATTGACGGCTTGTCAATCCTTATTTATGTCTCTCAGTGTCTTTATCGTTTTTGTCGCAGGAATTATTGGTAGTAACCTTTCTCCAGTAAAAAGCCTGTCAACTTTGCCTGTTGCGACTATTGTTGTAGGAACTGCGGTATGTGTTATTCCTGTGATAAGGCTTATGTCAATATTTGGCAGAAAAAAAGTTTTTTTGAGTGCCTGCCTTTATACAATTTTGTTGATTGCTCTTTGCATTTTTTCAATTACTAAAGAAATGTTTTTTCTTTTTAGTTTTTCAAGTTTTTGTCTCGGTGCTAGTGTGGCAACAATGATGCAATTTCGGTTCGCTGCAATTGAGAGCGTTGAGCCTGAAAAAAGACCAGCAGCAACTGCAGTTGTTCTACTTGGTGGATTAATTTCAGCTTTTCTTGGAACCGAAGTCGCTACTTTAGGGAAAAATTATTTTGACACTGACTTTGTAGGATCTTTTGTTCTGTTAGCTTTTCTATTTGTCATTGCATTCATGTTGATGACTTTTTTTCAGCCAGCTGTTAAGTTTAAAGAGCAAGTGGATGAATCAAAAAGATCCCTAGTAGAGATTGTCAAACAAGGTTCTTTTATAGTTGCTGTTTGTGCAGCAACCACTGGATATGTAGTCATGAGCTTCATTATGACTGCGACCCCTGTCAGTATGCATGTCATGGATGGTCACTCACTTCACCATACCAAGATAGTTCTTCAAAGTCATGTCATTGCAATGTTTCTTCCTTCCCTATTCACTGCAATCATAGTCCGATATATAGGCTTAACACGAATGATGCTTTTGGGCGTTATATTATTCTTTATATCTATAATCATTGCCTTTGCGAGCCATGCACTTACTAATTATTGGTGGTCTTTGGTGCTTCTTGGCTTGGGATGGAATTTTCTATTTATTGGTGGTACAAATTTACTCCCAAGATCTTACAATGAGAATGAAAAGTTTAAAGTTCAATCTGTCAATGATTTTCTAGTTTTCGGTCTGCAAGCACTTGCTGCACTATCCGCAGGATGGTTTGTATTTAATTTTAGCTGGGAAGTTGTTCTTCTTTCAGTTATCCCATTACTTTTTATGCAATTGGCTCTTCTATTATGGTGGTTAAAGAAGAATGGTTAATTCAAATCAGTTTTTTTCTACTATAATGCAACAAAATCTTATCGGAGTTATAAATGTTTGAGGTTAATCCACTAACGCCATCCATTGGAGCTGAGATTTCAGGCGTATCACTTAACAATGGATTAAATAACGATACGGTTGAGCAAATATATAATTCTCTAATTAAACATCAAGTCATTTTTTTTAGAAATCAAAACCTTTCACCAGAGTCACATCTTAAATTAGCAGAATGTCTTGGAGAAATTGATCCAGGGCATCCCGTTTATCCTCATGTAGATGGTTATCAAAGTATTGTTTTACTGAAAAATGATGCAAATAATAAACCTGATACTGCCGACTGGCATAAAGATTTGACTTTTAAATCAAACCCTCCTTTTGCAAGTATACTGCATGGCGTGAAGGTTCCTAAGTTTGGTGGTGATACACTTTGGGCAAGTATGAGTGCAGCATATGATCAGTTGCCAGAGGGATGGAAAGAATACCTAGAAGACCTTGAGGCTATTCATGATATGGGAACATTTCGCAATAATTACTATAAAAAAGGTGGCATTGAGTCAATTAATAATGCTCTCAAAACTGTTGGATCAGCAGTCCATAGAGTCATTGAGACTCACCCTATATCTGGCCTTAAATATATTAATGTCAATCAGTCATTTACACGAAATATCGTTAATGAAAATCAAGGCCCGAGCGACCATGTGTTACAGTTTTTATATCAACACATTAATAAACCTGAGTACCAAGTAAGGTTTCACTGGGAAGATAACTCTGTTGCCATTTGGGACAATCGAATAACCCAGCATTATGCAGTATGCGACTACTTGCCTGAATTCAGGCATATGCAGCGTATCACTGTGATTAACGACAAAAGGGTTGAATCATAAATTACCAAGTTACCCTAACTTAAATGTGAAAAGCCCTGTTTTAAATCCTCAATCAGCTCGTTTGTATCTTCAAGCCCTATACTTAAACGAATTAAATGCTTGCCATTATGGACCCATTGACCATCTCTCTTGTATGGTCTAGCAGTTAGCAAGCTTTTATAGCCACCCCAGCTAAAACCAAGAGCAAACATTTCAAGTGAATTAACAAATAGAGCAATTTTCTCTGCACTATAAGACTCTTTGAAGGTAAATGAAAATAAGCCTGATGATCCTGAAAAATCTCTCTTCCATAAAGCATGTTGAGGGTGTGACTCTAAGCCAGGATGAATGACAGAATCTACTATATCTTGTTCATCAAGCCACCTAGCTACCTCGTTTGCTGACCTTTCATGAGCTTCCAATCGAACTTTAAGAGTTCGAAGGCCCCTAAGCGCAACATAACAATCTTGAGGATTAGTGTAATTCTCAACAGTATTAAAATAGTTTGCAAACTCATCAGCATACTTCTTATTAACTGTTGCACAGCCCATCAAGACATCTGAGTGGCCGCAAATATACTTAGTGACTGATTGAATTGCAATATCAGCCCCAAGATTAAGTGGCTTTAGATACAAAGGAGTAGCCCAGGTACTGTCAATGATTGTTATGATGCCAGCTTTTTTTGCAGCCTTGACAACTTCTAAAATATCTTGAATTTCAAAAGTATTTGAACCTGGAGACTCTAGAAATATTAACCTAGTCTGTTGAGTCATATAGTTACTAATTTCAGATCCAATATTAGATGCAATATGCGTTGTTTTAACATCATATTTAGCAAGAATCTTACGACAAAATCTTGAGGTTGGGCCATAAACATTATCACAAACTAAAACCTCATCACCACTCTGAGTAAAAGCCATTAAAGTATTCGTTATTGCA
>CABXNH010000010.1 GCA_902513495.1 uncultured Gammaproteobacteria bacterium | reverse complement strand
ATAATATTGATGTAGATATTTGTGTCTTTGAAGCAACAACAAATTTTTTAAAAAAAGTTAGAATTTCTGGTGGCGGTCGATGCAATGTTACTCATCATCTTTTTGATATCAAAGATTTCAGCCTAAACTATCCACGCGGCCAGAAAGAGCTTCTCTCTCCTTTTCAAAAATTTCAAGCAACGGATACCATCAAGTGGTTTAAAGACAGAGGTGTCAATCTCAAGCACGAGAGCGACGGACGCATGTTTCCAATAACGGATCGCTCTGAAACGATTATTGACTGCTTTATAAAAGAAACAATTAAGCACAAAGTAAAATTACTTAATAAAAAGAAAGTTACTGATATACAAAAACTCCAGGATGGAGTGATGGTTATATCTATCAATAAGGATGAGTCATTCATTGCTGATTCAGTTTTAATTGCAACAGGTAGCAAGCCGTTAGGTTACGATCTTGCAAGATCACTTGGTCATTCAGTAACTGAAATTGCTCCATCTCTGTTTACATTCAAAATTGATGACCCAATCTTAGAAAACTTATCTGGCACCTCTTTTGTTAATGCGACTTTGACTCTTAAAATTAAAAACGCAAAGCCTTTTATTCAAACTGGAGCTCTCCTTATAACTCACTGGGGCTTGAGTGGTCCTGCTCTCATAAAGCTATCTGCTTGGGCTGCTCGTGAAATGATGCATGCAGACTATAAAGCTAAAATTATTGTGAATTGGCTTAGTATTGAGAATCATAATGATGCTGAAATCCTTCTAAAGGAGATAAAAAACAATAACACTAAAACTTCAATTGGAAATGCCTATCCAAAAGCATTGACCAAAAGATTCTGGCTTCAACTTCTTGTTAAATGCTCTATTTCAAAAGATAAAAATTGGTCTGAAATTAGCAATAATGAATTAAATCAAATTATAGAAAATTTGATTAGCTGTGAACTTGGCATTCTTGGGAAAAGCCGCTTTAAAGATGAGTTCGTAGAATGCGGCGGAGTCAACCTTAAAGAAATCAATCTTAAAACTATGGAAAGTAAGATTTGCTCTGGATTGTTTTTTTCTGGTGAGGTTATGGATATTGATGGAATCACTGGAGGATTCAATTTTCAAAGCGCTTGGACCTCTGGATGGATTGCTGGAGGCAACATGGCTCTTTAAATGGAAGGCGATAACTATTGATTTAAAAGCCGATCCGTGCACTCAATAATGACCTCTGACAGATGAGAACAGTCATCAAGAGAAAACGTTAAGGGTAATCTCAAGTCGAATAAACAAGACAGGATCTCATCTGATTTTTCTAGTTGTTGAGAGCTGACATATTTCCAACTCTTGTGATTACTTGTAAATCCATTTGGGTCATCATTACCAAACCATTTCAACTCAACGCCCAGCTTTTTATTGTTCACGATAAATGTTTTGGCTTCTGAGTTTGAAATTCCTGGGATTCTGAACTGGATTGAACTTCCAACGTATCTCTCTTCTTTAAAGCGAACTGGAATTTCAATTCCTTTAGCTTGTCTTAATTTATCCTCAACTAACTGATAGCGTTCATTCCATCGCTCGACATTAGTTTCTAGATTTTGTAGTTGTGGTCTAAGAATTGAAGCTCTAAGATTATCCATACGCCCTGAATAGTTTGGAGTTTCAAGCCTAATGTTTTTAAACACTTCTGCTTTAGGAGAGGCGCCATGCCTTTCATAAAGCATATAAGAACCAGAATATATAATAGCGCGGGCCATAAACTCTTCATCATTTGATGTCAAGAGTCCTCCCTCACCAGAATTCAAATGCTTATAGGTTTGAGTACTAAAGCACCCAGCAAGCCCAAAATTACCGCTCTTTTGTGTTCCCCATTGAGCGCCCATGGTGTGAGCGCAATCTTCTATCAGTATTAAATTATTTTCATTGACAATTTTCATCAACTTATCCATATCAACAAGGTGTCCTCGCATATGAGATATGAGTAAAAAACGCGCACCACTTGAGTTAGCTTTCTTCGATAAATCATCTAAATCTAAGACAAGGTCTTTTGTAATCTCAATGAATATTGACTTTCCGCCAGCATTAGAAATTGAACCAGGAACAGGCGCAAGAGTAAAGGTATTTGTCAGAACACTTTCCCCAGACTGGAGGCCTGCTGCTCTGAGTGCAACACTCATAGCATAGCCACCTGAAGCGCATGCTAAGCAGTATTTAGATCCCTGATAATTAGCGTACTCTTGCTCAAGCAGGGAAACCTCTGAAAGCTCATCTTCAACGGTGTTGTATCGATGAAGTCTGCCAGATTTAAGAACTTCTACAGCAGCATCAATAGCCTCTTGGCTAATAGACTCTTGCTGTGTGAAAGGACGTGAAAACGCTTTTATTGTCATTATTACTTCTAATATTTTTATATTTTAAGCAATAAAATAATATAGAAAATCTTTGTCTAAAAAGTGTTATTTACATAAAAAGTAAAGAAAGAATCTTTATAATTCATTTTATGAAAAACACGCCACCAGTCGTCATTGTTGCCATCGTCATCGCAGTTGCGGTTTTACTGATACAGAATTTTATTTAGTAACTGCTATAGGTCCTGCAGCAATAATTGACTCATCAACATTAAACTTTTTAAAGTTTTCTGCAAACAGCTTTGCAAGCTTTAATGACTCTTTATCATAGTCTGACTTATTCTCCCAGGTATCACGTGGATTAAGGTAGGAATCTTCAACGCCGGGAATGGATAGTGGAATATCCAGATTTAAGTCATCGAGATGTCTGACCTCGGAGTCAAGTAAATCACCACTCTGGCATGCCGAAACTATAGCCCGAGTAACGGGGATTGGGAATCTCGATCCAGAACCCTCAGGAGCACCAGAACCACCAGTCCAGCCTGTATTAACAAGGTAAACCTGGGTATCAAACTCTGCAAGACGCTTAATGAGTAGGTTAGCATAACTACCTGGAGACCTTGGCATGAATGGCGCTCCAAAGCAAGACGAAAATGCAGGATTAATTCCAGCTTCTGCGCCTAATTCTGTTGAACCAACTCTCGCCGTGTAACCAGAAAGGAAGTGATATGCTGCGGCCTCTTTACTTAAAATAGATACAGGCGGTAATACTCCAGAAACATCACAAGTTAAGAAAATAACAACCTTTGGTTCGCCTGCTGCATTTTCTTTAACGCGTTTTTCAACATGCTCTAATGGATATGAACAACGGCCATTTTCAGAAATAGAAGTATCGTTATAATCAGCTAAACCGTTACGATCTACTTTGACATTTTCAACAATGGCGCCGTGATGGATAGCGTCCCAGATAATAGGTTCATTCTTTTGGGAAAGGTTAATTGTTTTAGCGTAACAGCCACCTTCAATGTTAAACACTGAACCTTTCGACCAGCCATGCTCATCGTCCCCAATCAAATATCGTTCAGGGTCAGCTGAAAGTGTCGTTTTTCCAGTGCCTGAAAGACCAAAAAATAAAGCTGTATCTCCATTTTCACCAACATTTGCAGAGCAATGCATTGGCAAGACGTCTTTTTCAGGAAGTAAGAAGTTTTGAACTGAAAACATTGCTTTTTTCATCTCACCTGCATATCTCATTCCAGCTAGCAAAACCTTTTTTTGAGCAAAATTAATAATGACAACACCGTCGGAGTTTGTGCCATCTGATTGAGGATCACACACATAAGAGGCAGCATTCAGAATAGTCCAAGTATCTTTATGCTTTGGGTTAAAAGCTTCAGGCTTAATAAACATATTTCGCCCAAACAAACCCTGCCAAGCAGTCTCAGTATTTACCTCAACCGGAAGATAGTGTTCAGAATGTGCTCCGACATGAAGGTGAGACCTAAAGGAATCATTTTTGGATAGGTGACTCTCAACTTTAGTCCACAAAATGTTGAAATTTTCTTCAGAAAAAGGTTTGTTTACCTCACCCCATTCAATGGATTTGGAAGAAGAAGGTTCATCCACAATGAAACGATCATTTGGACTTCTTCCAGATCGACTTCCTGTCTCAATTAATAAGGCGCCTGTGTTGGTGAGAGAACCCTCACTTCGATTCAATGACTCACTAATAAGCTCTGCAGGAGCTAAATCAATATAAATCATCTGTTTTGACCTATTGTTTCAAAAGTAAATTATCACAGATAACTCATATGAAATATAAGGATTTTATTATATTTTTATATGATGAAATTTGACTACATACATTCCCACAACATGGGCGATGAAAGTAACAAAAATTTCATTAGATTTGGCTGAATAATTAGAAAAAATAACATACAAAGAATAAAGATTATGAGAGCAAGTTTAACTTTGGATACTTCAAACATTGCTGGCTTGATATTACTATTTTGAGGGTCTTTATTGATTATATTTTGATTCATGCGTCTTTAAGTTCTGTCCTTTAAAGAGAGTGTAAGTTCAAACTTTGCAACAACTTCAGAGGAGATAGAGGGAACGACAGCTTCAATATTTAATTTATAGTTATGCCTTTCAGTTGAATTGGCAACTGTATCAACCAACTCTTTAATTGCCAGCCCGTCATTACATATGAAATGGACATCGCCCTCAGGTCTTTTAAGAAAGTCTGCCTTAAAGTCTTTAAATATTAACGCAATTTTACGACCACTTTCTTGGATGGGGTCCATAGCCAGAAACCCTCCAGTAATATCTGCTCCAACTGCTAACACCCCAAAATACATGCTTCCCAAATGATTCTTTGTTCTTCTCTTGAGTGGAATTTTAATTTCTATCTTCTCATCTGTATGTTCAATAACCTTAGGACGACAATACCAAATCATTGGAACCTTTGTAAGTCCGAATAAGCGAATTAATCTATTTGTATTTTTAACTCTAGAAATCATATTGCATCAGTTAGTATTCAAAAGTTCCATACCACTCTGGATAAAAGACGATTGAAGCTAGCACAAGAATTTGTATCATGATAAATGGAACAACACCTTTATAAATGTCTGTCGTTTTAATACTACTTGGTGCAACTCCTTTTAAATAGAACAAGCTAAACCCAAAAGGCGGAGTTAAAAACGAAGTCTGTAAATTCATTGCGATAAGAATTGCAAACCAGATTGGGTTAATACCTAAAACCTCAGAAATTGGAACCAGGATAGGAACGATAATATAAGAAATCTCTACAAAGTCTATAAAAAACCCTAAGACCATGATGGCTAACATTGCCATGATAACAAAACCCCATTTATCTCCAGGCAAGCTGAGCATAAACTCCTCTATCAACATATCTCCACCGGTATAGGTAAAAACCATAGAAAATGCGGTAGCACCAATCAAAATACCAAAAACCATTGCGGTTATTTTGACCGTCTCTTTAGCTGACTCCATTAACATTGAAAAGGAAAACTTTCTGTATAAGAGTGAAAGTATTACTGCACCAACACAGCCAATAGCAGATGATTCAGTAGGAGTTGCAATTCCTGCAAATATAGAGCCAAGAACAATAATAATGAGGGATAGTGGAGGAATAATTGAAAATAAAGCTGACCAAACTTGGCTCTTTTTACTCTCTCCTTCCTGAGCTTTGAGATTAATTGAAGGCGCTATGTCAGGCTTTATATAACAAATAATTAGAATGTAAACAACATAGGCTGCAACTAGAACTAACCCAGGAAAAAGTGCAGCTTTAAATAAATCGCCTACAGGAACATTAAATACATCACCTAAAATAATAAGAACAATGGATGGCGGAATAATTTGGCCTAAAGTGCCTGCTGCGCAAATTGTTCCAGTAGATAAATTTTTTGAATAGTTATATTTCAGCATTACTGGCAAGGAAATGACTCCCATGGCTACTACACTCGCACCAACTACACCTGTTGAGGCTGCCAATAAAGATCCAACGAGTACCGTACTGATAGCTAGTCCGCCTCGTATTTTTCCAAACAAAAAACCCATTGATTCTAATAATCGTTCAGCTAATTTTGTTTTTTGGAGAATTAGGCCCATGAGAATAAATAAAGGGATTGCCATTAATATAGTATTGGTCATAATGCTCCAAATTCGATGAGGCATCATTGCAAACATCATTAAACCGTTATCTATTCCATCAACTAACAACTCACCATCACCAAAGGCCTCGATAATTCCAGCAGCCATACCAAAAAATACCGAAACGGCGCCAAAAGTAAATGCAACTGGGAAGCCTATAAACAGCATCGCTAGTCCAGTAAAAAACATTATTAAGCCTATCATGACTCAGACCCTGAATTAAGCCTCTTTAGAAGGTTATAGTTGCGAGCAAAATAACCTATTGACATAATAATCAAGATAACAAATGATGTTGGTATTAATGCTTTAATAATATATCGATAGGGAAGGCCGCCTGGATCACCACTCTGTTCCATAAACACAAATGATTTTTCAACAAAGCCGAGTGAACCATATGCAATCAATAAACTAAGAGGGAGAACAAAAAGAATAACGCCAATCATATTGACAATTGCCTTCTTTTTTTTACTAAAACCTGCATATAAAATATCAACCCGGACATGCGCCTCTTCGCTGAGAGTATAGGAAAGGCCCAGTAAAATAATCACAGAGAACAAATGCCACTCCATCTCCTGTAGGGCAACAGAGTTAGAGTTCATTATGTAGCGATTTAGTGCATCAAAAGCGACGTTGATCATCATCAAAATAAGTAGGAATGAAATAATCACACCTATATATTTAGCGCATTTATCGCAAAATAATTCAATCCAAAGCATAGAAAAAACCTTTTAAAATAAAAAAATGCCCGCTTTTACTGCGGGCATTATAAAACACATAAGATTTAAATTATTCGATATTGTCTTGCAGATACAAATAATCTGACATCTTTGTCCACTCTCTAGCCTTTGACATAAATTCTGTTTGAGAATCAATGATTTTTTTGAACAGTGGATCCTTAGCTGAAGTTTCTGCTATGAGTCGAGCATTTACAGCCTTCATCTCAGCAATCACTTCTGGCGGGAATGACTTAACTTTAATGTTAGGGTAATCTACTCCCATCTTAGACCAAGCTTCCGCGCTCATGGCGTAGTTTTCCCAATACATACGTGCCTTGGAGTCAACAATAGCCACCTCAACAATAGCCTGTAAGTCAGCTGGTAATTCATTCCATGCGTCTTGGTTAATTAAGAACTGCAAGTCAGTTGCAGGCTCATGCCAGCCAGTGTAATAATAGGGTGCAACCTTATGAAAGCCCATATTAATATCCATACCTGGACCAACCCACTCTAGCGCATCAATAGTTCCTCGTTCTAGCGCAGTATATAACTCACCCGCAGGCAGGTTAGTTACCGCAACACCAAGTTCAGCCATAACTTCTCCAGCAAACCCAGGAATTCGCATCTTTAGACCTTTCAGGTCATCAACAGAATTGATTTCTTTACGAAACCATCCGCCCATCTGATTACCAGTACTGCCACCTTGAAATTGAATAACCCCATGTTTGTCAAATACTTCTTTTGCAAGTGCTTCACCACCACCATAGTAGTACCAAGCATCTTGTTCAGAAGTTGTCATGCCGAAAGGCATGGTTGTAAATGGCATAGTATTAATGTCTTTACCTTTCCAGTAATAAGATGCTGAATGACCCATCTCGTATTGACCAGCTTCGACCATATCAAGTATGCCCAGAGCAGCCTTGTGTTTATTCTTATCATCAACACGAATTGTCATTCGACCACCACTCATTTCCTCTACATTTGAAGCAAAACGTTCAACAGTCCATGCGAAAGGCGGTAAGCCAGCTGGCCAAGTCATCGCCAGTTTCCACTTGATAACTTTTTCCTCCGCAGCAATTGAGCTAGAGCCTGTAAAAACAAGCGTTGCTGCCATTACCATGAGTATAAGTTTGTTTCTTATCATTCTATATCTCCTAATTAATATTTAAAGAACTAAAAGGTATATAAAAAATCCCGCTTTAAAGAAAAAATTTGAAATAATCTTTTTGAAATCTCAAAACTAGAATGAGATAAATTAAGATCTTGCTACTCCCCTTTAGTAAATCGCTAGTATACTCCTAAAAAAAATTAGCTGGTCAATCCATTTTGACCTCTACTGATAAAATCATTATTTAATTAATTGAATTCTATTATTTCTAACGTTACCCCCTTCATATTTCTAAAATAAAACAAATTTTATATCGATAATTTATAATTTTTTTCGCTATCTCAATGAAAAAAAATTCATATATATGATATAATATACTTCTCATTAAATTTTAATTCAGAATTTAATCACAGATTTTTTTATTATCTAGTAAGGAGTAGGCATGATTCAATTTATAGTTCATGACGAAGACGATTCCGTCGGCGTTGTTACAGTTGAAGGTCTCAAAGCAAATGACACCCTAACGGGATGGATAATGGATCAAGATGTCCTAATCGACATTAAGATCAATCAAGATATTCCTATTGGTCATAAACTTGCAATTAAGGATCTTAATGAAGATGATACAGTCATCAAATATGGTGTAGATATTGGCAGAACAGTTTCAAAGATTGCAGTTGGTGACCATCTACATGTTCATAACGTTAAAACAAAGAGGTGGTAATGATAAATTTAGATCAAAAAATCTACGGCTATAGACGTGACAATAATAGAGTTGGAATTCGCAACTATGTAGTAATCCTCCCTGTTGACGATATTTCAAATGCTGCATGTGAAGCTGTTAGTAATAATATTAAAGGAACGATAGCACTTCCTCACCCTTATGGTAGGCTGCAATTTGGTGAGGATTTAGACCTCCATTTTAGAACGATGATTGGAACAGGTGCAAACCCAAATGTTGCTGCCGTTGTTGTTATAGGAATTGAGCCAGGCTGGACTCAAAAAATTGTTGATGGAATTGCTGCAACTGGTAAACCAGTTCAAGGCTTCTCGATTGAAAAGAAAGGTGATATCCAAACAATTGCTGATGCCTCTAAAGCTGCATACGACATGGTTCATTATGCTTCTGGCTTACAAAGAGAGCCATGTGATATCAGTGAAATATGGGTGTCAACGAAATGTGGTGAGTCAGATACTACTTCAGGATTTGGATCAAACCCTACAGTTGGAAACGCATTTGACAAACTTTATGAAAAAGAAAGCACCCTACTTTTTGGTGAAACATCAGAGATTACGGGTGGCGAGCATTTGGTTAAAGCAAGATGTGCAAATGACGCTGTTGCTGATCAATTTATGTTTATGTTTAATCGCTATCAGGACATGATTGAGCGTTTTAAAACAGATGACTTATCTGATTCACAACCGACCAAAGGTAATATTGAGGGTGGCCTAACAACGATCGAAGAGAAGGCGCTTGGAAATATTCAAAAAATTGGTAAAAAATGTGTCGTTGATGGCGTCCTAGATAAAGCTGAAATGCCGACAAGTAAAGGCTTGTGGTTTATGGATTCTTCTTCTGCTGCCGCAGAAATGGTTACCTTGTGCGCAGCCTCTGGATATGTTGCTCACTTATTCCCTACTGGCCAAGGAAACATTATTGGTAATCCAATCTTGCCGGTTATCAAAATTTGTGCAAACCCGAGGACAGTCAGAACAATGTCAGAGCATGTTGATGTTGATGTAACTGCTTTACTAAAGCGTGATATCAACATGGATCAAGCTGGCGATATGCTTCTTGAGTCTCTTATACACACCTCAAATGGAAGAATGACTGCTGCAGAAATACTGGGTCATCAAGAGTTTGTATTAACGCGTCTGTATGAAAGCGCATAAATTAAATTTAATTGGATAAATATATTATATGAAATACTTAAAAAAGGCTGATAAGTCGGCAGAGTCAAATGTATTAGAAGCACAAAAAGTTGTCCATGATATGCTCGCTAACATTGATAAAAATGGTGAGCAAGCTGTCAGAGACTATGCTGAAAAATTAGATTCGTGGACTGGTGATATTTTACTATCTGCTGCTGAAATTGATGAAATTACAGCTGATGTTCCGCAAGATGTTAAAGATGACATTGATTTTGCATGTAAGCAAGTTTATACATTTGCAAAAGCACAGCGTGACTCAATTGAAGAGTTCCATACTAAAAATAACGGCGTTGAAGCGGGTCAAAGATTACTTCCAGTTAACGTAGCAGGCTGCTATGTTCCAACGGGAAGATACGCTCATATTGCTTCTGCATACATGAGTATTGCTACCGCTAAAGCTGCTGGTGTTCCATGTATTATTGCATGCTCTACTCCATACAAAGGCAAGAGTATTCATCCATATGTACTTTATGCAATGAAAACTGCAGGGGCAGATCACGTGATGACTCTTGGCGGTGTTCAGGCGATTGCAAGTATGGCTTATGGCTTGTTTACTGGAAAGAAAGCTGACATTATTGTTGGTCCTGGAAACAAGTTTGTAGCTGAAGCTAAAAGAACTTTATTTGGTGAGGTTGGAATTGATGTTTTCGCTGGACCGTCTGAGGTAGCTGTTATTGCCGATGAAAATGCAGACCCTGATGTCGTTGCTATTGATTTAGTGGGCCAGATGGAGCATGGTCACGAATCCCCTGGATGGTTGTTCACAACTTCTCATGAAATGGCTGACAAAGTAATGAGTTTGATTCCAGAGTACATTGAGAAACTTCCACCAACTGCTCAAGATGCAGCGTTCTGTGCTTGGAGAGATTATGGAGAAGTTATTCTTTGTGAATCTCGTGAGGAGGTAGTTAAGGTTTCTGACGAGTATGCTGCGGAGCATCTTGAAGTCCAGTGCGAAGATCTCGATTGGTGGTTAGAAAATTTAACTTGTTATGGTTCTTTATTCTTAGGAGAGGAGACAACAGTTACCTTTGGTGATAAAGCTTCAGGTCCTAACCATATTCTGCCAACAAAGGCAGCAGGTCGATACTCAGGTGGGCTCTCAGCACACAAATTCTTGAAAGTATTAACTTGGCAACGAATGGATCGCGAATCAACACGTCAGGTTGCTCAGGCATCTTCTAGAATTTCAAGACTGGAAGGAATGGAGGGTCACGCAAGAGCCTCTGATGTCAGACTAAGCAAATACTTCCCTGAAGAGACTTTTGATCTTGGCGCTCCAGTATTAGAGTAAACCATGGGCTTATCAGACTTTTCTCTTGAGAATAAAGTTGCTCTGATAACTGGTGGTACTAGCGGATTAGGAAAAATGATGGCACTTGCGCTTGCAAAAGCAGGCGCATTTGTCTGGATTGCTAGTAGCCGAGATAATGCAGATGAAACGCTCAAAGAGCTCAATGATCAGGGCTCTGAGGGACGATTCATTCAAGTGGATGTCACTTCAAGTGAAGCCCTTGAAAACATTGTCACTCTTATCCATGAGGAGTCTAATCAAATTGACATTTTAGTTAATGCGGCTGGCATCAACCTAAGAACGTCAGCTGAAGATCTTACGCTTGATGAATGGCAAAAAACAATCGATATTAACTTAACAGCCCCCTTTCACTTAAGTCAACTCGTTGCAGACTCAATGAAGAAAAATAAATGGGGAAGAATTATCAATATCGCCTCACTTCAATCTCTTAGGGCTTTTGATAACAGCATTCCATATGGTGCAAGTAAAGGTGGAATCATGCAATTGACACGCGCTTTAGCTCAAGCTTACTCTAAAGATGGCGTACTAGTGAATGCCATTGCTCCTGGATTTTTTAGAACTAACTTAACAGAGTCATTGTTCCAAGATCCGGGTAAATTAAAAACATTAGCTGATAAAACGATGATGGGTCGTAATGGAGAAGAAAAGGATATATTTGGAATTAGCGTCTTTTTATGTAGCAATGCTAACTCGTATGTCACTGGTCAAACTATATTTCTTGATGGAGGGTTTTCAGCAGCATGATTGATAAAATGGAAGCAGTGGTTTATACCGCACCCAATGAGATGACTTTTATAAATGATTATCACTCTACCCAAATTGACCGTGATGATGATGTACTACTTCGTATTGAGTCGGTAGGTATTTGTGGCTCCGATATGCATGCCTTTCATGGAAAAGACCCAAGAAGAAATCCTGGACTAATTCTGGGACATGAGTTTTGTGGTGAGATTGTTGAGGGAGACCATAAGGGTCAAAAGGTAACCGGCAATCCACTTATTACATGCGGGAAGTGTGAATACTGCCTCCAAGGTAGAGACAACTTATGTAGTGATAGAGATATGATAGGGATGAGCAGGCAAGGTGCTTTTGCTCAATACATGACAATACCGAATCAGTGCCTCGTTCATGCGCCCAATACTATGAACTCAAATCATGTAGCGCTCACTGAACCTGCAGCCACTGTGGTCCATGCCGTTAACCTTGCCATAGAGAGCTCCTTTAAACCGATCAATGAGTGCAATGTACTTGTGGTTGGCGCGGGTGCTATTGGTCTATTGGCTGCACTTTTACTGAAGTCTCATGGCGTCAAAATGACTGTCCTTGAAACGAATGAGGCTCGTCATTCTTGCGTTAGAGAACATGTTGGCGTTAATCCTATTAACCCAATTACTCAGTCAGTCAAGGAAGACATTTTTGATGTCGTAATTGATTGTGTCGGGAGTGAGAAAACAAATGCACTATCCATTTCTTCTGTCAGGGCAGGAGGCGTAGTGGTTAATGTTGGACTGCTTAGCTGGAGTAGCAATATTGACATTCGAAAAATTACCCTCCAAGAAATAAAGCTTGTTGGATGTTACACCTACAACATGGAAGATTTTAGGTCTGCGTTGAAGTCGATTGAAAACGGTGACTTTGGAGATTTATCTTGGATTGAAGAGATGCCTTTATCAGACACTAATTTAGCATTTCAAAGTTTACACAATGGTACAATGGCCTCGGCCAAGGTTATCTTAAAACCTTCTTTTTAATAATGTAATCATCAAGTATGAGTATTACTGATCGGAAATTTGAAATTGACAGAGACAGTAAAACTCCTCTTTGGTTGCAAATTCGTAATGAATTATTCAATTCCCTTTACAGAGATGAGCTCAGGCCTGGACAGCTCATTCCGAATGAAAAGACACTCGTAGAACTCTTTCAGGTCTCTATTGGGACAATCAGAAAAGCGGTAGGTGTCTTAGAAAAAGAAGGCTTTCTAATTCGCAAGCAAGGCTTAGGAACTTTTGTCTTTCAGCACGACAGCAATAGTTTTCTTTTTGAGTATTTTCACTTTGCTTTAAATGGAACTGAAAAACAAGAAAGTCCAACCGTCGAATTTATTTCCTTTGAGACCAAGAAAGCATCTAAATCTGAAGCAGAATCTTTGAATATTCCTGCTGGAAGCTCTATTCATAAAATATATAACAAACTAGGTCTTAACAAGAAATTCTATATCATTGACAAAATTATTATCTCTCAGGATAAATTTCATGGACTTAATGAAGAGATTTTTAAAAATAGAGCGAACACAATTTACAACCTCTATCAAAATAAATTTAATATCTTTATCACTAACTGCTCAGAGAAATTAAAGGCAATCTCTTCTAACGAAAAAATATCTAAGCTACTTGATATCGATTTAGGCTCACCTATTCTTAAGATAGATCGGATTGGCCAAACCTATCACAATGAGACAATTGAGATTCGAACATCATACGTTCATACGAGTGACATCGAGTACATTCACTCACAAAATAGTACCTTCGGTGAGGCGCTTTAATTCTACTTATAAGTAATTAGTCCTTAATTACATGACAATCAAATCGTTTCGAAGTTGCCGTACTATTTAGCCATAGAGGTAAGTTGGCAACCAGAGTACAATTTGTGGGAAGATGATTATCAGCGCTAATCCAACAACCTGAATCGCCATAAATTGCATCATCCCTTTATAGATATCTGCTAAATCCCATTCTGGCACCACTCCCTTGAGGAAGTAGGCGGATAAGGCAACCGGAGGCGACAGCCATGCCGTCTGAAGGTTAACAGCAACGAGTATTCCAAACCACGTTAGGTTAAACCCTAGTTGTTCAATGAGAGGCAAGACAATTGGAATAATGATAAGCACAATTGGAACCCACTCTAATGGCCAAGCCAATAAGAAAATAAAGGCCATAATGATTAGCAGGATTGCAATTGGTGGAAGATCAAGTAGCATCAAATATTCAGTGATCATTGTTGGCGTACCCAATCTTGAAAATACTGAACCAAAGAAGTTAGAAGCACAAACCAACACCATAATTAAAGTTGTAATCTCTAAAGTCTTTAGAAGTGCACTTTTAAAAGATTCAAAAGTTAGCTTACGGTAGGCTAGAGTGAGGATTATTGAACCGACAGCTCCCATCGCAGCGCCTTCAGTTGGCGTTGCCAAGCCAGCCAATATACTTCCTAGAGATGAGCCTACTAAAAGTACTGGTGGAACCAATCCCTTAAAGAATTCTGTCCAAACCTCTCTCATCGAATCAGGAATCAAGTCTTCTGGAACGACTGGGCCTAAATTAGGATTTAAATGACATCTAATAAGGGTATAGCCGGTATAAAGAACAGCCAACATAAGGCCAGGCATAATTGCAGCTGCAAACAAATCTGTTACTGGAACATTCAGTATTGGACCCATAACAACGAGCATAATACTGGGCGGAATTAATATGCCAAGAGTGCCGCCAGCAGTAATAGTTCCTGCTGCTAAACGGACATCATAGCCAGATCTGTTCATTGTCTTCGCAGACATAATCCCCAGAATCGTAACCGACGCGCCCACAATGCCGGTTGCAGCTCCAAAAATTGTTGCAACAAAAAGGACAGCAACAAATAAAGATCCTTTGGTTCTGGCAAGAGCCATCTGAACAGATGTGAATAACCTCTCCATGAGGTTGGCCTTCTCCATGAGGATGCCCATAAAGGTGAACAACGGAATTGCTGCGAGGGTTTGCTCAAGCATACTCCCAGAAAACTGGAAGGTCATTAAATAAAAAACAAGATCCCCAAAACCTATGTAGCCAAAGAAGACCCCTAAGAAAATTAGCGTAAATGAGATTGGAAAGCCAATAAATATGGCAAACAGCATTGTTAAAATTAGGACAATGCCTAGTACTTCTGGACTCATGGCCATCTCCTATTTTTGACTGCATACACGCACTTCAGCACCTCTGAAATGCCTTGAATTAATAGGAAAATAAATCCTATAAATAGTGCAAACTTGATTGGATACATATACGGCATCCATGCAGTATCCATACCTCTTTCCATTATCGACCAAGACTTATAAGCATACTTATAGCACGCCCATGCTGCGCCTATAATTCCAGGAAAATAAAATAAGGTATACAAAGATAAGTCAATGATTGCTTGAGTCCTAACTGACCAATCGCGATACATAAAGTCAGCTCGAATATGAACACCTTTTGAGAGAGCATAACCAGCCCCAAGCATGAACATTGCTCCAGCACCCATTCGGCTAATGTCATATGCCCACATCGTTGGAGCACCAAAAAAATGTCTCCCAGTAACCTCGATAAACATGGACAAAAATACGGGCACTGTGAGCCAACAGGCTATCTGGCCAACCCTGAGACTAAAGAGGTCAATACTTAGAATAGTTCTCGCCATCATCTTTGGCATATCGTCCGGCATTACTCCGGTATATGATCTGCCCTCAGCGATCATTTCATCGGTAATATCTAATTGACCAATATCTTCTTCCTCTGACATAAATGCACCTAGTTATTAATCTAAAAAAAATTACACCATTGTAACAAACTATAGTGTTTCAAAAATAACACCCTAAATAATTAAGGCTTTTTCTAACTCAGGGATAAAGGAGAACCCAGAGCTAGGAAAAGCCGGCTTGAGATAAAAAAAGTTGCCAACAGTATTCACTATTGACAACTTTATTTTCAAGTCTTGCGATGAATCTTTACTTCAAAGTCTCAGCAAAAGCCAGACCTAGTTTAGCGTTAGACGCTTGAGCACCTGACCAGAAAGGTACCGCAATCTTTGCGAAATCTTTTTGAGATTGCCAAACTTTAGCAAAGAATGCATTATCATTAGCATTCTTGGCAAGTGTTGCATTCGCAGCAGCCATATACTCAGAGAAGTAGTCATCTGGAGTATCCATTAACTGAACACCATGGTTATTTAACAAGTCATCCAAAGCTTTACCGTTGTTGTAGATACGGTGAGACAGTGAGTCAAGTCTTGCCGCTCTTGCAGCAACTTCAATCGCTCTTTGGTCACGTGAAGAAATTTCATTCCATCTGTCACCGTTGATATACATATCAGCATTCACAACGTTCTGGTGAAGTCCTTGCAAGTAGTAATACTTAAGAACTTTTTGGAAGCCAAAGTCTCTGTCAGGCTCTGGGCAGCACCACTCTGCAGCGTCAATTACGCCTTTTTCTAGTGCTGGTAGAATATCTCCACCACCCATAGCTACAGCTGCGACACCAATATCCTTATAGGTCTGACCTGGAATTCCTGGAGGAGCACGGAATCTAAGTTTACGGAAGTCATCCATACTGTTAATTGGCTCTTTGAACCAGCCTAGTGCTTCTGGACCAACCGGTTGAAGCATCAAACCATGAACATTGAGGTCCATCTCATCCCATAGCTGCTCATAGAGCTCTTTACCACCAGCACTATGGAACCATGAAAGAAAAGCGATGTTATCAATGCCGACACCAGCACCAGCAATTGGCGAACCAAACAGCATAGCTGCTGGGTGCTTACCAGACCAGTAGTGAGTCCATGCAAATCCACCATCAATTAGACCTGCGTCTACAGCATCAATAAGATCAGAGTTAGGAACAACAGAACCACCCGGAAGAACTTCAATTGTTACTCTGCCATCTGTCAATGCAGCGACATCTTCTGCAAAATCTCTTACGTAGCCAACTTCACTACCAGTAGAGTTTAATACAGATTGTACTTTTAAGTTGACATTACCAGCCATAGCGCTTGAACTAAACGCAATGACAGCAACTGTCAATAAACTAACTATTTTTTTAAACATAAAAATCTCCTAATTTTTTAAACATAAAGAAAAAAACACAATGCAGATATAAAACAATTGAACCCCAAATTTTTTTAATTAAGAGAACTTTATTATTAAATCAACGACTTATGAATTTAACTTCGACCAGTATACATCAATTGATATATATGTTTCAATTTATTTATGAAAAAAAATTTATTAATATATTTATAATCACAACTAGATAAGTCATAGTTTTACCTATAATTGGGATTCTTATTTTTTACTCATTTTTAAAAAAAATAATTCATGCTTTATTGTTTAATCATTAATAAATTACACAAATGAAAACACTTAAGGAATATGACTACATTGTTGTAGGTGCAGGTTCAGCTGGATGTCTACTCGCTAATAGGCTTTCCTCTAATTCTGACAATAAGGTTCTATTAATAGAAGCTGGCCGCAGAGATGACAATATCTGGTTACATGTTCCGGTTGGATATTTCAAAACCATGAACAACCCCAAGTTTGATTGGATGTATCAGCTCGAAAAAGATAAAGGACTTAACGATAGAAGGATTGACTGGCCAAGAGGAAAGGTTCTTGGAGGCTCCAGTGCCCTGAATGGTCTTCTCTATATTCGTGGAGATAGGCATGACTATGATAACTGGGAAAAGTTAGGTAATAAGGGGTGGTCTTATGAAGATGTGCTGCCTTATTTTAAAAAGTTTGAGTGCCAAGAGAATGGTGAGAATGAATATCACGGCGTTGATGGTGAACTCACAGTCTCCAACCTAAGACTAAGAAGAAAAATTGCTGATCTGTTTATCAAGGCGGCTGAGGAAATTGGGATACCTTTCAATGCAGATTGCAATGGCGAGAAGCAAGAGGGAGTTGGGTATTTTCAACAGACTACCCATAAAGGCTTTAGACGAAGCTCATACCGTTCATTTTTAAATAGAAAAATTAGAGCAAGAAAAAATTTAACGATTGTCACTAACACTCAAATAAGTAAAGTAGTCTTTGAAGGGTCAAAAGCTATCGGTGTTGACTGTATACAAGGCAAGGGAAAATCCAGTCAAACTATTCACGCCAATAAAGAGGTTGTTCTCTCGGCCGGAGCAATTAGTTCACCACAAATTTTACAGCTTTCAGGTATTGGAGATGAGGAGCACTTAAGTGGACTAGGCATCAAAACAATTCACAACAATCCCTCGGTTGGGAAAAATTTGCAGGACCATCTCCAGGTTAGAATGGTTTACAAAACAAATACAAGGACCTTAAACGACGAACTCAACACGTGGTGGAAAAAGGGCATGATTGGTCTTCAGTATATGCTTTTTAGGACTGGCCCATTAACGCTCAGTGCAAGCCAAGTATTTGCTTTTACCAACACCTCACTCGATGGATCAAGACCTAATATTCAATTTCATATGCAGCCTCTCAGTGCTGACAAGCCTGGAGACGGTGTCCATCCATTTTCAGCCTTTACCATGTCGGTCTGTAATCTAAGGCCAGAGAGTAGAGGGAAGGTATTAATTAAATCCTCGGACCCTCAAGCTTTGCCTAAAATTGTTCCAAATTACCTTGCAACTGAGTCTGACAGGCAAGTAGCGGTTGATTCGATTAAGGTTGCTAGGAAAATTGCCAAAGCGAATGCAATTAAAGACCACATCCTTGATGAATTTGTTCCTGGCTCCTCTTATGCAAGCGATGAAGATTTGCTTGAGGTTGCAAAAAATCACTCTCAAAGTATTTATCACCCTGTCGGCACCTGCAAGATGGGGCATGACAAAGAAAGCGTTGTTGACGATCGTCTCAGAGTTCATGGAGTCACCGGATTAAGAGTGGTAGATGCCTCAATCATGCCCGAACTTGTTTCAGGAAATACAAATGCACCAACAATGATGATTGCGGAAAAGGCAGCTGAAATGATTCTTGATGACAACAATTCAAGTTTGACTAAATAGGCGATTTTATGTATTGTTTCATTTATTTTGGTACAGTTTAATGCCCTCCTCACTTAATGATTTTCGTCGAAGCAAATTATTTAGGGCAGCGGTTGTTGTTCCAATCGCGATTGCATTAATTTTTTCTTTATTTAACCTGACAGCACCGAACGATCCCGAAAAAATTTCATCGAATTTCAAACTGGGTATTGTGAATTTAGATGCTAGTGTTGAGTTACCTCTAATTTCAACGCAGGCAATAAAAACCATCTCAAGGTCATTACCCTTCAGGGTGGCATTATTTAGGACCAGTGATGCGGCAAAAGAGGCTCTCACTGAGGGTAGGGTTTCATCAGTCATCATTTTTCCAGAGGATTTCTCGGAGCTTGCCCTGGGTGAAGAAAGCATAACTGTGAAGATGATAAGCTCAGATCATTTAACGGTTGCTGAAACTCAGATCAGTAAGCAGCTCCCGTCAATGTTCCAAATGGGGCTCTCTACTTTTATTTCAAATCTACGTTTAGCCAAAATAAAAAATAAACCGCCTAGCTCAAAAATGCCAATCATGATTGATAGTGAAAACCTTTATCAGGCACAAAGCCTTGCTTCAATCCCGTCTCCTTTTGTAATGAATTTTGTTACCTGGCTGACAGCAATGGTTGGGTCAGTTCTGCTTTTTCTTGCAACGAATCAGATAACACTTCTGAATAGAGCATACGTAAGAACTGTTATTCCAATAATGACGATGGGGGCCTCCAGCTTGGTTTTGGCAGTCGTTGTGACAACTTCAACTCAGCAATGGGGGTTATTCTTTATGCTCTGGCTAGTACCGTGGCTGGTTAGTGTTTGTTTGAGTTGGCTTTTTCTAGGAATTTTTACAATTATTGGACTTTACGCTATGCTTGTAATCCTTCCAGCTGTATTCTATCAATCGGTATTGAGCGGAACAATGATTCCTTTGACGGCAGCACCAGAGTGGCTAGAGCTCGTTGGAACCTGGATCCCTTTTGACTCAATTGGAAAGGCTTACAGAGCAATAATATTTGAATCTGCTGGGAGTCTTCCCTACTTTTGGCTTTCTGGCGCAGCTTTTATTGGGCTACTTTTAAACTGGGGTTCAGACATCTTTAGAGGAAGAATGAAAAGGCGCTGGTAGTCATTATTTTTGCTTAATCAAGTTTTTGATATCAGTTTTATATTTTGCAAGTTGAGTGCGAAGTTTCTGGTCTTGCTTATCAGTCCGCGAATTTAATACCTCAACAAGAAGGTTTTGGCTTACTGAAATATTGTGAGCATAAGTTTTACGATAATTCTGAGCTACTAAATCATCTCTATGAGTGATATTTTCAAGAGTCAATTCCCAGCCATCTTCTCTCTCAAGAATGACCTTAAGTTTTTCAATGAGAGCTTTTCGGTTATCAATCCATTGCCCGTCGACTCTAATCATTTTTTTGCTTGCTGCACTTATGAGATCAAGCTGATCTTTATTTAAACTGCCCATAAAGCGCCTTAAATTTTTTCTAAGACGCTTATAGTTGTCATTTTGATAGGTCTGCAAATTACGACTTAAGTATTCATTTTCACTCTGCTCTGTTTTAGTTTGCATAGATTTAATAAAGCCGTTTATTTGTTGTTCTGATAAATCTCTAGTCATTGGTATAGCCCATAAAAGCATTCTATCTTCTAGCCTAAACCAGGACTCTTCAACATCATTAGTTATTTCCGCAATACTCTCAAACTCAATTGAGGCATCAAGAGTTAACTCTAAATCCTCTATTATGGCTAAATAATTAGGCAACTCTTCCTCCCTATGCCATTTAAAAAATGGAATTAATAACTCCTTTAAATCTTGTTTTTGCTCTCGGTTAAGGTCCACATAACTCTCGAGATACCAAGGCAATAAAAAATCAATTCGGTTGTACACAAAAGTCGTTGTGCTACATCCAACAAGGAAAATTAGAGAAAATAGTAGCGATTTTTTAATCAATGATTTCATACAAGATACAAACTCTATAAAACAAACTTTAGATTTATGTTTAAATCGTCGCTCACAACAATAAAATAAATTTACATGAGTAATCAAATTCACAACAAAAATATTGAAAGTGAAACCGTTATTACCTCGCCTATTGAGTTGAGACAACTCATCTCTGTCAGCGAGCAAGGTAAAAAGAACATTTTATCGAGTCGAAAAACAGTTGAAGACATTTTTTTAGGAAATGATGAAAGATTAATCGTCATTGTTGGACCATGCTCTATTCATGATATTAAAGCAGCCAAAGAGTACGCTTTAAAGTTGCAATCACTTCAAAAGGAAGTCGAAAAATCAATCTATATCATTATGAGGGTCTATTTTGAAAAGCCAAGAACGACTGTTGGCTGGAAAGGCTTAATTAGCGACCCAGATATGGACAACTCTCTGGATGTTGAAAAGGGTCTTCGTCAAGGACGCGAACTCCTAGTATGGCTTGCAGAAGAGGGGATCCCCACTGGGACCGAGGCACTTAACCCGATTACGCCCCAGTATTTGGCTGACTTAATTTCTTGGTGTGCGATTGGTGCAAGAACGACTGAATCACAAACGCATCGAGAAATGTCAAGCGGACTTTCGATGCCAGTTGGCTTTAAAAATGGCACCGATGGAAATCTAACTATGGCAATTAATGCAATTAAAGCCTGTTCTTCGAAACAAAGTTTTTTAGGCATCAATGACCAGGGCCAGATCTCTACATTCAAAGCAAAAGGGAACAAATCTTCTCATATAATCCTTAGGGGCGGTGCTCAGCCTAACTATGATAAAGATGCTGTCGCAAATTGCGAAAAACTTCTCAAAGAAAATGGTTTATCTGAACGAATCATGATTGACTGCTCTCATGACAACTCGAATCAAGACTATAGAAATCAAGGCAAAGTTGTTGAAGATATTAATAGCCAATTACTTTCAGGCAACAAATCAATTTTTGGTGTTATGCTTGAAAGTAACTTATTCTCAGGTAAACAAAAAATCTTAGAAAATAAGAATGATATGCAATACGGTGTATCTGTAACAGATGGATGTATTGACTGGAAAGAAACAGAAGAAGTAATTAGAGGTCTTTCAAAAACAATATTAATGTAAAAGAGAGTTGATCTTGGTATTACTGGCCAAGAAGATCAATAATCTTTGTTGCTGTCTCTTTTAGATCCGGAATCACTTTTTGCATGATTGTTATTCTGTCAAATAGCTCCGGGTTAGACTCAAGTGTGGCTCTTAAAGAACTTCCAAAGCGCTTTCTCAAAACCGTTCCAACATTAAATTTAGTGACATGTCGCTTCGATAACATTTTGATATCCTTATCTTCTAAGCCACTTGCGCCATGAATAACTAATGGAATAGTTAATACCTCTTCAAGCTCTTTAAAGCGCTCTAAATTAATTTCTACAGATCCATTCTCTAGACGATGAACATTACCAATTGAAATTGCAAGTGCATCAGGACCTCCCTGTTTCTCCATAGCTAAAGCATCAGAAACTTCAGTTAGTGCTGACTTGATATGATCCCTTCCTGTTGCATAGGGTACAGAGCCTACTTCAGCCTCAACCGAAACTCCTTTAGGATGTGCATAAGATACAACATCTCGGATGTGAGCAATATTTTCAGAAATTGGTAATTGAGAACCATCAAACATGACGGAAGTAAATCCAGTATCTATTGCCTGTTTCACCACATCAACCTTGTATGTGTGATCAAGATGCAGGCAAACCGGCGCTTTAGAGCTCTCTGCCATCGGTCTTAGCATACCAATAATTTGTTCCATACTCATAAACTCACGCATATCAAGATTGATTGAAAGAATAACAGACGCATTTCTAGCCTCAGCAGCTTCTAAAACTGCCTTTGAGTCCTCAAAGCCAAAAACATTAAAGCATGCGACCGCATAACCTTGTTTACTTGCTGGCAGAAGAATATCTTTAAGGTTTGAAATCATTATTTAAATTTATTAAGCATATCTTGCATGCCAGGAATAGTTTCTAGCTGATATGCATAGTCTTTTTGATAATTCATATGCAGTGGCCTTTGAGTCTCCCCAGCCAATATAGTAAAGTAATACATTTCAAAGCCTGGTGCTGCGACACAAGGATGATAACCCTTATCAAAGATAAATGTGGAGCCGTCACGTACATGATATACAGGGCCAAAATCCTCTCCATCTGGAGTTAAAAATTGAGCACCAAAGCCATTAGCAGGATTGAATCTGAAATTGTAAACTTCATTGTGTTTACTCTCCTCTGGAAGCATATCTGTTTCATGCTTATGAGGCGGAAATCCTGACCAGCCTCCTTCTCCAACGGTAAATAATTCGCTTACTAATAACTTACCAACTTTTCCAGCTGGATCCTTGCCTAAGATATGCTTAATTTTTCGATGAGTCTTAGTATCATCAGAGCCATATTGAACTTTATCAATATCTTTTTGCCTAATAACAAATGCTTCATACGTTTCATTGTGTTTGGCGCCAGAGATAAATACCTCAGTCTTTCCATCTTGGCAAATCAATCTAGCTTTTGAGTTCACAGGGACATAAACCCCTTCAGGGTCACTCTCCCAAATATAGTTTCGCTTGCCAACGCCTTTAAAGCTTTGGCCATCAACCTCAACATCTATGGTTCCAGTTGCAGGAACGATACATGTTTCGTATTCATCTAGTTGGTAGCTAAACTCCTCTCCAGCCGAAAGCTTTACGATGTTAAAGTAGCATAAGGGTACTACCTCATTATTACAATCTACAATAGGCTGATTATTATTGTCATGTTGAGGGATATGCATTTTTAACTCCGCTGTGTTTTGGTTCAATCGACATACTATCTTGTAACGACTTTATTTCTTGATGAGTTGGCATTGCACTTGCGCAGCCTTGCTTTGACACCACAATGGCAGCCGCAGCACTTCCAACCTCGATTGCTTTTTTCCAGTCTCCAGAAGACATATAGTCCATTATTAAATTTCCAAGAAAAGCATCTCCAGAACCATAAGGCTTCATAACCTCTAGTTTATAAATACCCGTATCTATTCGTAATTCACCTGAAAATAAAGTGCAGCCATTTTCTCCTCGCTTCACTATCATTAGTTGATTATTTAATGAACATTCCTTGGCTTGGGATGCTAAATCATCATGAAGAATCTTAAATTCCTCTTCATTGCCAACGATAACATGTGCTAACTTTGTAGCTTGTTGATATGCTGATCGTGTGCTTTTTTTATCAGGCCAATTCCAAGCCCTATAGTCCAAATCCAACCAAACTTTACAGTCATGATTCTTAGCATGTAACATCATTGCTAGCACCTGATCTCGAGACTTAGGCTCAATCAAACTAGTTCCAGTTACCACTAAATTACTACTTTTAGAAATTGCCAACTCGATTTTATCGTTGCAATTAACTTGAAGATCTGCTGGGTTATTTCGATAAATTACAACCTCACAGTCGAGAGGTCGCTCTTCAGCAATTGCGAGACTTGTTCTCTCATCTCCATTTGTAGTTTGCATCAAACCTAAGTCAATTCCTTCTTCTAAAAGACGATTCTTCACAAAGGATCCAACTGGGTCTTCAGAGAGGGCAGAAACAAGCGAAATACTGCCTCCAGATCGTTTCATAGCAATCGCTATATTAGCACCAGACCCTCCTACATCACTCGCAAACGTTTCAGCACTCATCGTTTTCACGCCTGATGGCTGAGGATATAGGTCAAGACCTGCTCTACCAACAACAAGAGCGCTCCAGTCCCGCGTCCCGTCATAACTTAGATTTTGAATTTGATTACTAGACATCAAGCCATTGACCAGAGAGTGCAGACCTATCGATAGCATCCATTACTTTCTCAATCTTCACACCATCAGAAAAATTCGGCCATACTGCCTTGCCTGTTTCGATTGCATCTAGAAGTTGTTTGAGTTCACACACCTTGACATCGATATACCCGAGACTATGTCCTGCATTCGGTAAAAAGGCATCATACGGCGGCTGAGCAGGACCACTCAATATGGTCTTGAAGCCCTCCTGTCTAGGATCTTCACTTCGAGTATAGAGTTTAATTTCATTTAACCGCTCCTGATCATGACAGATCATCCCTTGTGACCCATGTATCTCCCAGCGCAATCCGCACTTTCTTCCCCAAGCAACTCGACTCACTCTTAGAGTTCCCTTAATTCCACTTTTAAAATGTGCCATCGCTGTGCAAACATCATCGTTATCAACAATCAATGTTTGGTCTGGATTTTTGGGGTCTGATCGCTCTCTATGCACTGTGTCATAGTCGCCCACTAATCGAGTAATTTCGCTACCAGTCATGTAGTGAGCCATACTTACCAAATGGCACATGACATCAGCGTTCGATCCAGTTCCAGAAGCTTCCCGGCTCATTCGCCAAGAATGAGGTCTCTCTGGATCGGCTTCATTATCTACATCATAGCTTCCATAAAATCCAATTACACGTCCAATTACGCCTTCATCAATAAGTTTTTTTGCGCTTTGAACTGCTGGGTTTTGGGTGTAGTTATAGCCCAATATTGTTTGAGAGCTTGAGGCCTTTTGAGCAGCTGCAAACATCGCTTCAGAGTCAGACAAATTGGTTGACATTGGCTTTTCACACCAAACATGCTTTCCAAGTTTTAATGCGGCCACTGAAATCTCTTTATGTAATGAATTCGGAACACAAACAGAAATAAGTTCAACTTTAGGGTCATTTACTAACTCCTCCCAGGAACTTGTGCATCTTGAAAATCCCATTTCCTTTTTCTTGACCTCAGCCCTTTCAGGATTGTAGTCACAAATCATTTCAAGCTTGGGCTTTAATCCATCACCAAAAACACTTCCAGCAGCGGCATATGCAATTGAATGTGCCTTCCCCATAAAAGCTGTGCCTATAACTCCTACTCCAATTGTTTTCATCTTTTTTCCTCTATTTCAATTCCAAATTTTTCACAATAACTCTTAATATTGTTATAGCCCATTGTGACGTACGTTAAAGGATGCGCTTTGGCTGGATCTTGTTCTGCTTCAACAACAATCCATCCTTTAAAACCATTCTCACTCACCATTTTAAATAAGCCTGGAAAGTCAAAAACGCCATCTCCAGGAACTGTATATACTCCACTCAAGACGGCATTTAAAAAACTTGAGTCTGACTCTAAAACATCATTCAATATTTCTGCTCTGACATCTTTACAATGAATATGAAGAACTCTGTCACTATGTTTTTTATAAACACTTAGAGGGTCTGCACCTGCATAAATAAAATGACCTGTATCAAATACTAAGCCAAGGTCACTACTGGTCATGGCCATTAATTTATCCACCTCTTCTTCAATTTGAACGACTGTTCCCATATGATGATGATAAGCAAGCTTCATTCCATGCGACAAAGTATATTTAGCTAACTGGTCAAGCTTTTCAGTCCATTCCTTCCATTGATCTTCATCAAGCATTGGTCGTTTTGAAAGAGGCGAGCTAATATCTCCATGAACACATGAGTCCATTTCACAATAAACTATTACATCAGTACCCAAATCCTTCAGAAGTTGCATATGAGGCGTAATTCTTTTTATTTCACCTTCGATAGTGTCTTTAAGCAAACCACCACAAAACCAACTTGAAACAACATCCATATCATATTTGCTAAATAAAGGCTCAAGTACGGATACTTCCCTTGGCCATTTACCCCCCAACTCAAAGCCTCTATACCCAGCCTGACTACCTTCTTTTAGGCAATGTTCCACAGTCGTATCACGACCCAACTCGGGCATATCATCATTAGTCCACGATATCGGACTAACACCAATTTTCACACTCATTTACCTTCTCCAAATTGTTCATAATACTTTAACTAGCAAGCCTCATATGCTGGAGCTCAGAGAGCTTTAAGCTAAATTTCTCTAGACTCAGAGAGTCTAGAAGTGATTGTTTTGTAAGTTCATACATGCTCATTCCTTGTAGCTTAGAATCAGAGTTGTTATCGTGATCTAAGTTTGTGGGAAAGGCGTATCCATCAGTTGCACATATAAGAACATTATCAATAAGCTTTTCTGAAAGGTTTTTTTTATTTAAATGCTCTAGCAAGGATGGGTAAATATGATTGATAATTTTAATATAATCTATGCTCTCAATAGGCTTGCCAAAGGGCGATGAAATTTGAAAAAGATTACCAATCCTATGAAAGTCATTAGTAGTGTTTGCGCCAGCAGCATGAAATACAGCAGGATTAAAAAAAATAGTATTGCTCTGATCTATTACTTCGCCTTCATAAAGATTTCGAACAACAAAAACCCCTGGTCCATTTTCTAAAACCTGATGCAACTCTGTTTTTAATATTCTTTCTTTTAATTCATTAACAATAAATGACTTCAAGTGATTCGCATCATAAATGACAACATTATTTGAAACTGAATCTGCAAGAGAATAATCCTCTTGAAGTGTTTTTTGAGAACATATTTCAGTTAAGTCATCATAATCTATATCAGATTCACTGAAATAAACTTGTTGTCTAGATTTAACTGTTTCTCTAGTCATGACTAGTAAGGTTGCTTTGTTTTAGATTTCTTATACGAGCCTGTGTCATTGTTAGTTTAATAGTTTTCATTTTTGAATTCCCTCTCTATATTTTTTCCAAGATTGAATCAATTCAATGTAAGTAGTAGTTACAGAATCAACCAACTCTTGATCACTTATATTATGCTGCATCCACTGTTTTGCAGGATCATAAAAAATAGTTCTGCCCACTGTAAAACCTTTACAGATAGGATACTTTGCTGCTACAGCAAAAGACTCTCTAACAATATCGATTGGAGCAGAAAGACCCAATAATAATACACCCTGGCAATGCGAATCATGAGTATTTATTACATCACTTACTTGCTGCCACGACTTTTCTTTAAGTGCTGGAAGCTTCCACCAGTCTGGCTTAATTTCTATTTCATAAAATCTTTTCAAGATTGTTGGTATTGTCGCTTCATCCTCTTCATATTTTGAAGGCGGAATTACCTCTAGCAATAATTGGTGTCCGCTTTGAATACATGCAAAATATAGCTCTTTTATTTTTTGCTCTTGCTTAAGTTTCAGTTCGACTGAATCATTTGGATGATAGAAAAATAAACACTTAACAACGTGTGATAGTGGCCATGACTGTATCTTCGAACCAATAGACTGGTCGCCTTCAAACTTTAGGGGTCTTGAACTTGGAAGCTCAACAGGTCTTCCAATCCACCATGATTTTTCAGCAATAGAATTGAGTGCATCCTCACCATAAGTGTCGTCAATTAAAACTCCGATACTTTTTTGAGGAATTTTAAATTTATCAATAGTATTTATTATTGATCTAATAAATAGTTTTTTAAGTTTTATGATTTGACTTAAATCTTCGCCATACTTGACTGCAAGATCACTAAGTTGTTTTCGGTGATCAAAAGCAAAACCAAAAATTTCTGGCTCTTCTTTGTTTCTGAAGCTGACTCTATGAAGATGGTTTAGCGTTAAATCTGTACTTGGGTCGGGAATGTCAACTGCATTTTCTAAGTAATATAACAACTCATGCTCACCAGGGATTGCTGGAGCACAGCCATGACGAGATACGACTAATGCACCAGATGCGTTAGCATAGTTGGCACTTTTTTCAAGACTCTCACCCCTAAGATAACCTCTTAAAAAACCTGACATAAAAGCATCGCCAGCACCCAATACATTCAGAATGTCAACCTGATTACCTTTGATTACATTGAAATCATCTGTGCTATTAGGAATATCACTAGTAATGACTGTGCACCCTAAAGGACCTAACTTTAAAACAATAATTGAATTACTAAGCTGTCGTATCTTGCTCAATGCGGTGATAGTGTCTTCACTACCTCCAGCAATGTGAATCTCTTCTTCAGTCCCAACAACAACATCACAATGTGGAAGAATTGTTTGCAGATGCTGACTTACATCATCACTTGCAACAAATCGAGATTCTCCATCACCTAACTCTGTTAACCCCCAAAGCACTGGCCGATAATCAATGTCAACAATGACCTGAGTATCAGAGGACTTTGCATACTCTATTGCTTTCATACTTGCCTGATAAGTATTATCGGAGGAAAAATGTGTTCCTGTAATGAGTAATGCTTTACTGCTCGCAATAAACTCTTTTGTAAAATCCTTTTCACTGATTGCCATATCAGCACAGTCTTTACGATAAAAGATGAGAGGAAAGGTTTCTTTATCTTGAATCCCTAAAACAACTAATCCAGTTAATCGTTCACTATCAGTAATTACATGAGATGTATCTACACCAACACTTTCAAGTTCATTACGAACAAAACGACCCATATGCTCGTTTCCAACCCTAGTAAGCATTGCTGAACTTAGGCCAAGCTTAGAGCAGCCATATGCAATATTTGCAGAAGAGCCTCCCAGATATTTGGCAAAACTCCCCATATTTTCCAATGTGGATCCAATCTGTTGACCATAAAAATCTACAGCCGCTCTTCCTAAACAAATAATATCAATTGATTTCATTATTTATCTAACATCCATTCATGGTCAGGGTGGTTTTTAAAAATCCATTGTCTTTTAGGGCCTGCCATTACATTCAAATAATATGAATCATACCCATGAGGAACGCCAACCGGATGGTATCCTTTTGGAACAAGAACAACACATTTGTCTTCCACTGCCATCGTCTCGTCAATGGATAGATCATCGGTATAGACTCTCTGAAAGGCAAACCCTTGAGGTGGATTAATTCGATGATAATATGTTTCTTCTAAATATGTCTCAACCGGAATGTTATCTGAATCATGCTTGTGTGGTGGATAACTTGACCAGTTTCCAGCCGGAGTTTTAACTTCGACAACCAGCAAACTATCAGCTTTGTCTTGTTCCGGCAATATGTTGCAAATAGATCTTGTGTTGCTGCCTTCTCCTCGAACCTCATTGGTCATTTCTTCAGGCTTAATGTGTCTGGCAGGATAATTTCCAAAGCCAGGGGCAGTTGCTATTGCCAGCTCGAGTTTGGTTATCGCTTTGATAGATACTTGACTGTTATTGGGTGCATATACTGCATGCGGTTTTTTATCTTCAAATACACTCATTCTATCGCCAAGACCATGAAAAGTCTGCTTATCTACTCTAATATCAGCCTTGCCAGATAAGATTACCAAGCATGATTCTTTATCTGGATCAATCCAATTCAAAGTTTGTTGAGGTGCCAGTTCATGTGCTTGAAATCCGACATATTTCCAATTGGCTGATTTTGGTGTAATGTTTTGATAACAACCATCTGAACTTAATTTGGGACGAGATAAAAGAGACATATTTAATTTCCTTGTTGATGGTATCCAATGGATATACATATAGCCTGAACAAGGCTCATTGTTGCCCCTAAAGACCTAATCGAATTGACTGAGTGGACCGCGACATCGTTGGGGTTCTGCGTCAGGTAAAGCGCAATCTGCTGATGGGTCCGACTCATCTCATCGTAACGGTCGTGGATCAACTGGATCAGGCTTTCGTTGTCATCTGGCGGGTTTTTTGTGGTCATTTTCGATCTCGTAGTTGGTGTTAAAAAAGTCCTCAGTGAGTTGTTGAAGTGGGCACTGATTCAGGTAGCGCGATGCACCTTTCTAAGGCATTAGTCTCTCGTCTCGCTCATTTCATAAGCCCTGTCTGTAGGTAAGACTCAGTACTGACCCATTGCTTCTGACACGCCGATTTCTGTATGGATTCCACAAGGTGCTGAATACGCAAACCCTTGCGGAACGAAAACATCTCCCGACCACTTCCGGCAATGGCGCTCACGAATCCCGCCACTTCGATCGCCTTGAGATCGTTAAACCCGATCTGATGCCCTGGCGCAACGCAGAAATTGCCATAGGGGGGGTGTTCGGGAGCGGCCTCGATCCGGCGGAAACCGCATCGGCCAGAAGCATCTTCGGTTGAGTAGAACTGCAGCTCGTTAAAGTGTTCCTGGTTGAAATAGAGTGCACCTTTGGATCCGTAGACCTCGAAATCATGCTGCATCTTGTGGCCTGTAGAGATCCAGTTACCCTCGATCGATCCGGTTACTCCGTTACCGAACCGCAGGAATGCACGGCCGATGTCATCCACTTCGATTTTCTGTCGACCCCCCTTACCGTCGGGGCGTTGGGCGATGACTGTTACGCAATCACCCATCACCTCAGTGATGGGTCCGAGCAAGAACTCCGCTGTCGCCAGTGCATGGCTGCCCAGATCGGCGAGTGCACCGCCACCTGCCGGATCATGGCGGAAGGTGGCCGGGCTGAGTGCGTCGGTCATGTAATCTTCGGCATGAAGCCCCCGATAACCGCGAATTTCGCCCAACTCACCAGCTTCGATCATTTCTCTTGCGAGTCCGACCATCGGATTACAAAGATAGTTGAAGCCAACCTGGGTTTTGACCCCCGCAGACTCGGCGGCCTCAGCCATTTCGTGTGCATCAGAGGCAAGCGGGGCCAGTGGTTTTTCGCAATAGACATGCTTTCCTGCGGCAATCGATTTAAGGGCCATTTCCTTGTGGAGCGCATTTGGCGCGGTAATATCGATCATCTCAATTTCCGGGTTTTCCAGCATCTCGCGCCAGTCCGAGGTTGCGTGGCGGAAGCCGAAATCTCTCGCGGCCTTCGCAGCCGCCTCGTCGGTGATATCGGCTATGGTGTGCAGGTCGATTTGTATCGGCAGGTCAAAAGCTTTCTGGGCCGTTGCAAAACCGAAGACATGGGCTCTGCCCATGAAGCCCGAGCCAATCAGGCCGATGGAGAGTTTGGGTTTTTCAGTCATTTCAGGGCATCCCTGTTCACGATCAAAGAAAGATCAATCGTTTGGTTGAGGTAGTTAATTGCATTTTCAATCGATGCGATCGCCATGTCATCGTTGACCTTCGTCAGGACGGTCGGTTCAGAAAAATGGCCGGCGCTGAATTCAGCGGCCCGTTGCCTGCCGGTTTCCAGCTTTGCACCGTGTTGCAAGGCCTCTTGCACGATGCCGTCAATCTGATTGAGACGCTCTGCGTTGATCAGCGAGCCCATCTCAGTCGCCTCGTCCAGTCCATCACCAAGCTGGAGGCCTTTCAGTGTTTTCATAAACCCCTCCTTTTTACTCGGTTAGTGGTGTATCTGGAGTAGGTGGAGCAAACGAATATCCTCCCCAAACGGATTGATCATAATGAATGACGGCACCGGTCATCATTCCACTGTCATTCGAGGCCAAAAATACAACTGATTGGGCAACTTCTTTGGGGTCGATAAGGCGTCCAAAAGGTTGCATAGTTGCAGCTTTTTCCAACCAATCACTATCAGCACCATGGTATTCTCGTTGGATTCGATCCTCACCGTCAGTTGCCATCCATCCAGGGTTCAATTGATTGACTCTGATACGGTTTCGCAATAAAGCATAGCTAGAGTTGCGTGTCAGTGTCGACAGCGCACCTTTAGATGCTGAATAGGGTGCAATAAACGGTTGACCGGTCATTGCTGATGTCGATCCGATATTGATTATTGCGCCTTCAATTCCATCCCGAATCATTAATTTAGCAACATCCTGCATCAAAAAGAATGGTG
>CABXNH010000009.1 GCA_902513495.1 uncultured Gammaproteobacteria bacterium | reverse complement strand
TTTCAAAAAAGAGCCAAACGAATACTCTCTGAATTAAATATTAAATAGACCTCTATAGATTAAAATGGAGCTATACTGCCATTAAAGTGCCCACATGAGCTCTCATTTTCAATCAGCCCTATCCTTGCCACTTATTCATCAGGGAAAGGTAAGAGACATATATGATATTGATCATCAGTATATGCTAATTGTGGCCTCTGACCGACTCTCTGCTTTTGATGTTATCTTTGAGCAGCCCATTGCGGGAAAAGGCAAAATCCTTACAGAGATCGCAAACTTCTGGTTTGACAAAACCAAGCATATTGTTCAAAACCATCTAACCCAAATAAGGCTTGATGAGGTATTGAAAGCTGAAGAAGTGAAGATGCTTTCAGGAAGGGCAGTTGTCGTAAAAAAGCTTAAACCCCTTCCTATTGAAGCAGTCGTTAGAGGCTACATAATTGGCTCTGGATGGAAAGAGTACCAAGGCTCTCAGTCCGTTTGTGGTATTGCATTACCTGCCAACTTAAGATTGGCAGAACGACTTGAAAAATCAATCTTTACGCCCTCCTCAAAGGCTGCAGTTGGAGAGCATGATGCCAATATTTCTTTTGAAGAGGTTGAGACTCTAATAGGCGCCAACCTCGCAAAACAAGTCAAAGACGCAAGCCTAAAAATTTATAGCTTTGCGTCAAAACTTGCACTAGAAAAAGGCATTATTATTGCTGACACGAAGTTTGAATTTGGGCTTGACTCAAGCAGTCAGCTAACCCTTATGGATGAAGTTTTGACGCCTGACTCTTCAAGATTTTGGTCGCTATCTGACTATATTCCTGGAACAAGTCCAAAAAGCTTTGACAAGCAAATTATTAGGGACTATCTTGAAACGCTTGACTGGAATAAGGCGCCTCCTGCGCCTATAATTCCCCAAAAGATCATGAGCCAAGCAGCTCGTAAATATAAGGATATTCAGTCAATATTATGCAGCTAGCTGGGCCTATAAACATGATGAAAAGCTCTCTAGCTGGTGGAGAGGCAAGATATAGTCTGTCTGTTGGTAACGAGACTGTCGACATGAACGCTCTAGTAGGCAAACATATTGAGTTGACCTTCAGCCAAAGAATTACATGCTCAAATTGTGGCAATAGAACCAACAAAAGCTTCTCCCAAGGATACTGCTTCCCATGTGCTCGCTCTCTTGCCAGGTGTGACATGTGCATCATGAAGCCAGAAACCTGCCATCACCACTTGGGGACCTGTCGAGAGCCTGAATGGGGTCTTGCGAATTGTTTTTCTTCACACGTCGTTTATCTTGCTAATTCTTCTGGAATAAAGGTTGGAATTACCAGAAAAACAAATACTCCTGGAAGGTGGATAGACCAAGGGGCAGTGAGCGCTTTACCAATTTTGGAGGTCAAAACAAGGCTTGATTCTGGAAAAATAGAGATAGCCCTTAAATCCTATGTGGCTGACAAAACAAACTGGCGCACAATGCTTAAAAACGAGGTTGAGGATGTTGACCTAGAGTTAAAAAGGAATGAGCTTTTAGCTGAAATACCCAGTCTAATTCATGAGCTTCAGGCAATACCTATTAAGGACGAGACAATAAATATTAGCTACCCTGTGTTAAAATACCCAACAAAAATTGTCTCCTTAAATTTTGACAAAACACCCTCTATTTCTGGCGTTTTGCAGGGAATTAAAGGACAATACTTACTGCTAGATGGCGGCGTGCTTAATCTTAGAAAGTTCAGCTCATACCATCTGGCGCTTGACAGCTAAATGATCTAAAAATGAACGAAAACTTTGCAAGAATTGAAAGACTCCCAACCTATGTTTTTGCAATTACCAATGGGCTAAAAGCAAAAGCTCGCTCCAAAGGTGAGGACATTATTGACTTTGGAATGGGCAATCCTGATCAGCCCACGCCTCAACATATTGTTGACAAGCTAGTTGAGGTTGCTCAGCGAACTGATACGCATCGCTATTCAGCTTCTCGTGGCATACCGCGTCTTCGTCGAGCAATAACGAATTGGTACAAAGAAAGATACAATGTAGATCTTGACCCTGAAACCGAGGCTATTGTTACTCTTGGCTCGAAAGAGGGTCTTGCAAACCTTGCTCAAGCGATTGTGAGCAAGGGCGATACTATTTTAGTGCCGAGCCCAGCCTACCCCATTCATCCCTATGGCTTTGTAATTGCTGGCGCAGATATTCGTTCTGTTCCATGCGGGCCTGAACATGACTTTTTTTCGGAATTGGAAAGCGCAATCAAAAACACCTGGCCAAAACCAAAAGCAATAGTTCTAAACTATCCCTCAAACCCAACGTCTGAATGTGTTGAGTTAGAGTTTTTTGAGCGTGTTATAAAAATTGCAAAAGAAAATCAAATTTGGGTTATTCAGGATTTAGCATATGCTGATATTGTTTTTGATGGATACAAAGCGCCAAGTATTTTTGAGGTTGAAGGCGCCAAAGAAGTTGCAGTAGAGTTCTTTTCAATGTCTAAAAGCTATAATATGCCTGGCTGGAGAGTTGGATTTATGGTTGGAAACCCCTCTTTAGTTGCTGCGCTTACAAAGATTAAGTCTTATTTAGACTATGGTATATTTACGCCAATTCAAGTTGCCGCAATTGAGGCTCTGGAAGGAGACCAGAACTGTGTTAAAGAAATATGTTCGATGTATCAGTCTAGGCGTGATATCCTTTGTTCTGGCCTTGAAAGCATTGGCTGGAAAGTTGAAATACCAAGAGCAACGATGTTTGTATGGGCAAAGATTCCAGAGCACTATAAGGAAATGGGCTCACTTGAGTTCAGCAAAGAGCTGATTAATCGCGCTAAGGTTGGTGTTTCTCCTGGAATTGGGTTTGGCAGCTATGGCGATGAATATGTTCGCATCTGTCTTATTGAGAATGAACATAGGATTCGGCAAGCCATTAGAGGCATTAGAAACATGTTCAAAGAAGACGGTCTTTTATAATGATATCTGCAGAACAATTTATAAATCAAAAACATAAGTGTATTACGCTCTTAGGCATGTCAGGTGTTGGCAAAACTCGTCTCGCAAAACTCATTGGCGAAAATGGAGGATGGTTTCATTTTTCTGGCGATTATAGGATTGGTGCAACCCATCTTAAAGATGCTATTATTGCAAATATTGCCGACAAAATGAAAACTGATGCCTGGCTAAAGACGCTTTTAGATAATCAATCTATCAGCGTTAACAGCCAAGTAAGCTTTGACAACCTAGAGCCCATCTCAGCCTTCTTAGGAAAGGTTGGCAACCCTGAAGAAGGAGGTCTTCCTTTAGATGAATTTATTCGTCGCCAAAGTCTTTTTTTTGAAGCTGAAAAAAAGACAATGTACGAAGTGCCCGATTTTATTAAAAAGTCCCAATCAGAAGGATTCAGTCATTTTATAAATGATGCTGGGGGCAGCCTTTGTGAGTTAGAAGACCCAGAACTATACAAACTTCTCTCGGAAAATAGTCTAATCGTTTACATACAGACCAACAAAAAGAACGAACGCATTCTAATTGAACGTGCAAAGAAGCGCCCAAAGCCAATGTATTACAGCTCTCTTTTTTTTGAGAAATCCATTCGCACCTACCTAACTGAAAATACTTTAGATTACGCAGCCCAAGTAAGTCCTGATGATTTTGTAAGCTGGGTTTTTCCCAAACTGATAGACGATAGGCTAAAAAAATACGAAGCGATCGCAAATAAATATGGCTGCACAATTCAAAGCGACGATCTTCATAGTTGCCACTCTGCAAATGATGTTATTAATTTAATCTCTAGCGCACTCTGAAACTATGCCTCTCATAGCACACTCTAATCTGCCTTCATTTGAACGCCTTGAAAAACAAGGAGAAACAATACTATCTGAAGAAAGAGCTTCTCACCAGGCCATTAGAGCTCTTCATATTGGCCTACTAAACATGATGCCTGACTCTGCACTTGAAGCTACGGAAAGACAGTTTTTTAGGTTGATTGGTCGCTCCAATCAGGTGGCTCAACTCTACATACATCCGTTTTCACTCTCCAGCATTAAGCGAGGCAAAAAAGCAACTGAACACATCAAAAGCCATTATAAAAGTTTTGATGAAATTAAACTACAGGGCCTTGACGCGCTTATTATTACTGGAGCAAATGTTACTGATCCTGACCTTCAACTAGCACCTTTTTATAAAGAGCTTCGTGAGGTGGTTGACTGGTCCTATGAAAACGTGACCTCAACTTTGTGCTCATGCCTCGCAACTCATGCTGTATTAGAGTTTAAATATGCACAAAAAAGAAAGTCGCTTGGCAAAAAGCACTGGGGCGTTTTCCCGCATCAGGTCACTGATCGAACACACCCCTTAGTCAAAGGGGTGAATACCCGGTTTGACGTTCCACACTCTCGCTTCAATGAGATTTCAAGGTCTCAGTTTGAAGATGCAAACATTAGGGTTTTGGCTGCTAGCAAAATTGGAGTTCATTTGGCAGTAAGCCCGGACTTATTCCGTATTGTTTTCTTCCAAGGACATCCAGAATATGATTCCATTAGTCTTTTAAAAGAGCTGAAAAGAGAAGTTGCTCTTTACTTAGAGGGGGGTCGTTCAGATTATCCACCGTTTCCTGCTAACTATCTTTCGCCGCAATGCTGTGCAATTTTAGAGGAATATAAAACTCGACTCCATGCTAAGTCGGCTACAATAAAAGACTTTCCTGAGAAGCTTATCATGAAAACCCTTGATAACACCTGGCATGATAGCGCCAGTGCAATTATCAATAATTGGATTGGTTGCTTTTATCAGGTAACCAATGAAGATATTAAGTTGCCATTTATGGAGTCAGTAGACCCACAAAATCCGCTTGGTTTATAAAAGTGACAGAGCTAGCAAGAGACCTGCTTCATTGGTTTAAGAACAATGGAAGAAAAAACCTTCCATGGCAATCGAGCCCGCCTAACGTTTATCACATTTGGCTCTCAGAAGTCATGCTTCAACAAACACAAGTCATTACAGTCATTGACTACTTTAATAGGTTTATAACAACTTTTCCAGATATAGAGGCTCTTGCAAGCGCAAAAGAAGATCAGGTGATGTCAAAATGGGCAGGTCTTGGATATTATAGTCGCGCACGCAATTTACATAAAACGGCAAAAATTGTGGTCTCTGAATATAACGGAATCTTTCCAAAAACATATGCTGCGATTGTCGCGTTTCCTGGCATTGGCCCCTCAACTGCTGGCGCTATCTTGTCTTTAGGAGGCGGCATTTCAGCTCCAATTCTGGATGGCAACGTGAAAAGAACACTCTCAAGATATCACAAGGTAGAAGGCCACTACTCATCGAGCTTAGTTATGAAAGAATTATGGCGCTTAGCAAAACAGCATACGCCCCAAACTAAAAATGCTGAATATACTCAGGCGATGATGGATATTGGCGCAACCATCTGTACGCCAAAAAATCCACTGTGTGACAATTGCCCAATAGCCGAGCATTGTGAGGCTTTTCTCGCCAAAGAGCAAAATATTTTCCCACACAAAAAAACTAAAAAACAAAGGGTATCAAAAAAAAATATAGCCTTTCTAATATTTCAAAACGAAAAGCAAGAAGTTTTTCTCAAAAAAAGACCCAACAAAGGAATATGGGGCGGACTATGGAGCTTTGAAGAGTGTGAAGACAACGATGAGACAATCGATTTAGAAGTTCTCCGACATAATGAAAACGCAAAGATTATCATGTCACTTCCTAAATTTAAGCATGTCTTTACTCATTTTACTTTGTGGATCAACCCGATTTTGATTCGCTCGCCTGGAGGATCAATCAATTATTTTAGTGCGAGCAGCTTATCTTTGGGCGTTCCTGCGCCAGTCAAAAAGATGCTTCAGGAGCTTTAATTGTTTAATAAAAAACAATCTAATAAGTAAAATAGAAACATGGAATTGATAAGAGGCCTTCACAATCTAAAAAAACAGCCTGGCTGTGTTCTTACCATTGGAAACTTTGATGGCGTCCATCTTGGCCATCAAGAGCTATTAATAAAGCTTGTCTCTAAGTCAAAAAAGATGGGTCTGCCATCTCTTGTCATCTCTTTTTCAGTAACCCCCGAAACATTCTTTGGAAGGCCAAAAGCAAGGCTTAGCAGTTTTAGGGATAAGCATTTATTTCTAAAATCTCTAGGGGTAGACAAGCATCTTTTGGTCAGGTTTAATAAAAGCTTTTCTGAGATTTCAGCGGCCTCTTTTATTAATCAAATTCTTGTACAAAAAATTGGGATTAAGCATTGCTTTATTGGCGATGATTTTCGTTTTGGAAAGGATCGTCTTGGCGACTTTTCAATGCTAAAGAATGCCTCTGATGAAAACAACTTTACTATTGAAAAAATAAACAGCGTTCTTCTTGATGGGCGCCGTGTCAGCAGCTCTGGAGTTAGAGGCCTTCTTTCTGAGGGAAACTTCATCAGCGCTGAAAAGTTTCTTGGAAGACCCTTTTCAATTAGCGGAAAAGTTGCGCACGGAGAAAAACTGGGCAGGACAATCGGGTTTCCCACTGCAAACATAAGTATTCATAGAAAATTAAGCCCGGTTTTGGGCGTTTATAGTGTTCTTATCCAGCTTAAGTCAAAAACATATAACGGCGTATGTAATGTTGGCAAAAGGCCAACGCTTGGGGGCAGCAAAACCCTTTTAGAGGTTTTTATATTTGATTTTAACAAAGAGATTTATGGTGAATATGTAACCATAATCTTTAAGCAGAAGTGTCGCGAAGAGGAAAAATTTGAGTCATTTGAAGCGCTGAAAAAACAAATCAAAAAAGATGTCGAAAAAAGCAGGCTCTTCTTTCAAAGCAATATTTCTTAAGCCTTTAACTTCCAAGAAAGCCCCTTCCCAGCATAAAAGGGAATCACTGTAGAGCTTGAAAAGTCATAGCTTTCAGGAACTTCCCATGGAGCTTTTTCCAGTGTTATTTTTATGGCATTCCTTGGAAGGCCATAAAAATCAGGGCCAAAATGAGAGGCAAACCCTTCTAGCCTATCAACTTTATTAGCCTTATCAAAAGCCTCTGCATAGAGCTCAATAGCCGCATGTGCACTAAAGACTCCGGCGCATCCACACGCCGACTCTTTTTGGTTTTTGTCGTGCGGAGCCGAGTCAGTTCCTAAGAAAAATTTTGAATTCCCCGAAGTGGCTGCTGCAATAAGAGCTTTTTGATGAGGCTCTCTTCTTTTTAACACAGGCAAACAGTAGAAGTGTGGCTTGATACCGCCAACAAGCATCTCGTTTCTGTTTGAAAGGAGGTGATGAGGTGTTATTGTTGCAGCAATATTTGAACTACCTTGGCTTACAAAATCAACAGCCTCTTTAGTTGTGATATGCTCCAAAACAATTTTAAGATCTGGAAAATTTTCAACTAAAGGACTAAGGACAGAGTCTATAAAAACACTCTCTCTATCAAAAATATCTACACTGCCCTCTGTAACTTCTCCATGAACAAGAAGCGGCATCTTTTCTTTTTGCATTTGTTCCAGAGCAGTGTAGGCTTTTGGAAGGCTTGTAACGCCGCTATCCGAATTTGTTGTAGCGCCATAAGGGTAAAGCTTTACAGCATATACATGATCTTGATTGCTAGCATTGATTATATCTTGCTGGGTAGTGCTGTCTGTTAAATACAGAGTCATCAGAGGATTAAAGCTGGCATTGTTGGGGAGTGCTTGCATGATCTCCTTTCGGTACTTCAAAGCTTGCTCTGATGTTCTTACGGGCGGAGATAGGTTCGGCATAATAATGGCCCTGCCCATTTGCTTTGCTGTCATTCCAACAACTGAGCTCATTTCAAGCCCTTCCCTCAAGTGCAAATGCCAGTCATCGGGTTTGGTAATGGTTAATTGCTTCACTTTAATATTGGGCTTTGCATCGAAATAGAATGGGTGTCAACCATGGCACTGCTTGTATTTTTTTCCAGATCCACAAGGGCATGGATCATTTCTCCCAACCTTCAAGTTTCTCATTGGTTGCTTTGATGGCGCTACTCTTCGTTGAGGCGCCACCTTTCTTTGCGCTTGCTTTGGCTTTTCGTCTTGCTCTCGCTCTTCGAGAATCTCTTGTTGCTTTGTACTAACCTGCTCAAGGTTAACGCTACAAAGCGCCTGAACAATTTCAATATTTATGGTATCGAGAAGCTCAGTAAACATAGAAAAAGACTCACGCTTAAACTCCTGAATTGGGTTTTTTTGCCCCACTGCACGCAAATTGACGCTTTGTCGAAGCTGGTCCATAATGGCTAAATGCTCCTTCCAATGGTGATCAAGCGCTCTTAACATAACCGCCTTTTCAAACGTTCTCATCATCTCAACACCGAGATTTTTTTCCTTGACTTCGTGAGACTTGAGAAAGCCTTGTTGAATCATGGTTAGAATTTCATCTACATCCATCCCTTCATCAATCATGCCCTGAAGAGGTATGTCGGTTCCATAAGATTTAAACAAAGTGCTTTGTAGGCCCTCAACATCCCAATCTTCTTCGAGAACTTTTGGCGATATGTGTGCCGCAAAAAGATCACCAATAACATCGTCTCTGATTGTTTCATAACGAACTTTAACATCTTCAGTTCCCATGAGCTCATCCCTTAGCTCATAGACTACTTTCCTTTGATCGTTAGCAACATCATCATATTCTAGAAGGTGCTTTCTAGCATCATAGTGCATTCCTTCAACTTTTTTCTGAGCATTAGCGATTGTTTTGTTTAGCCAGCTATGTTCAAGGGCTTCTCCTTCTTTCATCCCAAGCTTCTTCATCATGCTTGCAGTTTTTTCAGAAGCAAATATCTTCATCAAACTGTCTTCTAAAGACAAATAGAATCGAGTCGAACCAACGTCTCCCTGTCTTCCAGCACGCCCTCTAAGCTGATTATCGACTCTTCGCGATTCGTTTCGTTCAGTTCCAACAATATGAAGGCCTCCTGAATCAATAACAGCATTGTGTTTATCTTTCCAAGCACTCTTTTCGGTCTCACTGGCGCCATCAACTAGCCTTCCGCCTAAAACAATATCCGTTCCGCGTCCAGCCATATTTGTTGAAATTGTGACAGCCCCTGGGGCGCCTGCATTGGCAACAATCTCAGCCTCACGCTCGTGCTGTTTTGCGTTAAGAACTTCATGTTTAATTTTGTGCTTCTTAAGTAAAACGGACACACTTTCAGAACTTTCAATACTGTTGGTACCAACAAGAACAGGCTGCTTTCTCTTTTGACAGTCCTGAATGTCTTTAACCACTGCATCAAGCTTTTCATCCATTGTCCCATAAATTAGATCTGAGTGATCTGCTCGGGCAGACTTTGTGTTTGGGGGTACAACAACTACCTCCAAACCATAAATATCTTGAAGCTCTGCAGCTTCCGTCTCTGCAGTTCCTGTCATGCCAGAAAGCTTCTCGTAAAGTCTAAAATAGTTTTGATAGGTGATTGAAGCTAAAGTTTGATTTTCTTGCTTAATGCTTACATTTTCTTTTGCCTCTATCGCCTGATGAAGGCCCTCAGACCACCTTCTGCCCTCCATTGTTCTACCCGTAAACTCGTCAACAATAACAACGTCATCATTCTTTACAATGTAGTCTACATTTTTTTGAAATAAGACGTGCGCCCTAAGGCCAGAAATTAGGTGCTGTAGTAAAATAATGTTGCTTGCATCATAAAGGCTAGACCCTTCTTGCAGAGCTCCGGCCTCTATGAGCATATCTTCAGCTTTAATGTGCCCATCGTCACTTAAAAACACCTGCTTATGCTTCTCATCAACGGTATAGTCTCCAGGGACTAGAATCTCGACTTCTTTTCCTTCACCTTTTTCGGTTTGAAGCGTAAAACTAGGAATCATTTTATTAATAGCCCTGTATACCTGTGAATGATCTCCACTGGGTCCAGAGATTACTAATGGTGTTCTTGCCTCGTCAATTAGAATTGAGTCAACCTCGTCAACAATTGCAAAGGAAAGCTCTTTCTGCATTTTTTGTTCTTGAGAAAAAGCCATGTTATCTCGAAGATAGTCAAAACCAAGCTCGTTGTTTGTTGCATAAGTTATATCACATGAATATGCCTTTTGTTTTTCTTCTCCGGACATTCCTGAAACAGAAGTTCCAACACTAAGGCCCAAACAAGAAAAGATTTTGCCCATCCATTCAGCGTCTCTGGAAGCTAAGTAGTCATTAACGGTGACGATATGGACTCGCTTTCCACTGATTGCATTTAAGTAGGCAGGAAGTGTTGCAACAAGCGTCTTTCCCTCGCCAGTGCCCATCTCTGAAATGCTGCCTTCATTAAGAACCATGCCGCCAATAAGCTGGACATCATAATGTCTAAGGCCAAGTGTTCTTTGGCTTGCTTCCCTGACCACTGCGAACGCTTCTGGCAAAACGCTCTCCAAAGGCTCGTCATCCTTAATTCTGGTTTTGAGCTGTTCAGTCATAGATGACAAATCACTATCACTCAACGACCGCATATGCTCTTCCAGCGAATTGATCTTGTTGACCTGGCTATTGTACTTTTTAATTAGCCGATCATTGTGTGACCCTAAAACTTTTGATAAAACATTATTTATAATACTCATGGAAGAACGAAACATTAGTTGACAAAACTGTGGTATTTTCTCATATATGCAAGATAAAACAAAAGAAAACCCTACAAATTTTAAAGCTGAAGGCAAACTAGGCATGCTGTTTGAAAAGGCTAAGTCGCATAATCGCTTTAATTCTAAATTTCAATCTCAGGTTCCCGCAGAGTTAAGCGGCCTTTCTCTCTCCCTTGTAGATGGCCAAAAAGTATTTCTCGTTGCCAGCAGCGCCTCTGTCGCCTATCGAGCCCAAAAACAAAAAAAACTACTACTCACAATCTTAAAAAATATTGAAGGTCTTTCTGATGCAAAATCTTTAGCCATCAAGGTTGATGAAAAAAAATACTAGTTCAGTTGAATACTTTTTGCTTTTAAATATCAGTCGTTTACATTATAATAGTGCGGTTTTTTATCTTAATATTACCAAACATTCATATGTCTGAACAAACTATTGATCTAAAGAAGAGACGATTTCTGACAAACGCAACCAGTGTAGTTGGTGCGGTAGGGGTTGGCTTTGTAGCCTGGCCTTTCCTGTCAACATGGAAGCCTTCAGCTAAAACGAAGGCTGCTGGTGCGCCTGTCGATGTAGACATATCAAAGCTTGAGCCTGGTCAACTTGTTCGCGTCCTTTGGCGTAAAAAGCCTGTTTGGATTTTTAAAAGAGATGAGAACGCATTAGTTGCTCTTGATTCAAAAGATCTAATTAGTAAACTTGCTGATCCAGATGGTACTGGCAACTCCAAGAATCAACAACCAGACTATGTAACAGCAAACTATCGCTCCATCAAAAACAAGGAAAGTGTTGCCGTTATTGTTGGCGTTTGCACCCACCTTGGTTGCTCCCCCACATACAGACCAGAGCCCGGGGCATCAGACCTTGGAGGAGACAGCTGGAAGGGCGGATTTTACTGCCCGTGTCATGGCTCGAAGTTTGACCTTGCTGGCCGCGTATACGCCGGAGTTCCAGCGCCAACAAACCTAGTAATACCGCCTTATCAATATGTTAATGACTCTCTCATTCGTATTGGAACCGACCAACAAAACACATAAGAGAAAAGTATGAAGAATAAACAAAGCTGGATAGACCAAAGATTTCCACTTTCAAAAGTTTGGAATGAGCATTTAGCAGAATACTACACGCCTAGAAACTTTAATTTCTGGTACTTTTTTGGTGGCCTTGCCATTCTGATGCTTGGAATGCAGCTTCTTACTGGAATCTTTTTAACAATGCATTTTAAACCTGACTCAGCAAACGCATTTGCGTCAGTAGAATATATTATGCGGGATGTTGAATGGGGCTGGCTAGTTCGCTATCTTCACTCAACAGGTGCTTCGGCTTTCTTTGTGGTGATCTATCTTCACATGTACAGAGCCTTGTTGTACGGCTCATACAAAGGCCCTAGAGAGTTGCTTTGGATTTTAGGAATGATTCTCTATATTGCTCTTATGGCTGAGGCGTTTTTTGGATATGTTCTTCCGTGGGGACAGATGTCTTTTTGGGGCGCTCAAGTCATCATCTCTTTGTTTGGCTCTGTGCCAGTCGTGGGCCCAGATCTCTTAGTTTGGCTCTTAGGAGACTATGCAGTCGGGGATGCCGCTTTAAATCGCTTTTTCTCTCTTCACGTAATAGCTCTTCCTTTAGTTTTGGTTGTGCTTGTGTTCTTGCACTTGGTGGCGCTTCATCATGTGGGATCGAACAACCCAGATGGCATTGAAATCAAACAAAACAAGGATAAAGACGGTATTCCAAAAGACGGCATTCCTTTTCATCCATACTTTACTATCAAAGACAGCATGGTTGTTGTTGGTTTTCTATGGATTTTATGTGCGGTAATTTTTTATGCGCCTGCCCTGAATGGATACTTTCTAGAGCATGCTAACTTTGTTGAGGCCAACCCACTAAAAACGCCTGAACATATTGCACCTCTTTGGTACCTGACGCCTTTTTACTCAGTTTTAAGAGCAATACCGCCATTATTTGGCTCTCAGTTCCCAGGCGTCCTGGCAATGGGTGCGGCCTTAGTGATCTTTTTTGCGCTACCATGGCTAGACAGAAGCCCTGTTAAATCAATACGCTACAGGAGCCCATACTATAAGTGGGCTTTGGGGATTTTTGTCATAAGCTTTATTATGCTCGGATGGCTAGGTGTCCAGCCTGTCACTCCTGTTAACGCGCTTCTTGCTCGAGTTTTTACAACATTATATTTTGCTTTTTTTATACTAATGCCTTGGTATACCTCTATTGGAAAAACAAAAGAACTGCCAACAAGGGTTACGGAGTAGGCCATGAAAACTATAAAACTTATATTTCTTGCTGTTTTTTTAACAACAATATCTTTCGGGAGTTTAGCTGCAAGCAAGACTCATCTGGATCATGCTGATACAGACATTATGGATGCCGCCTCACTTCAAAATGGTGCAAAGCTCTTCATGAACTATTGCTCTGGATGTCATGCTATTAGCTTTATGCGCTACAATCGTATTGGCAAAGATCTTGGCCTTTCTAACAAACTTATTACAGAAAATTTAATGTTTGCAGGCAGCAAAACAGGCGAAACTATCACAACAGCTATGCCCGAAGGTGCGGCGTCGGAATGGTTCGGAGGCGTCCCTCCGGATCTTTCTTTAGTTTCAAGATCCAAAGGAACAGACTGGATATACACCTACTTAAGAAGTTTTTATGATGATGAATCGAGGATATTTGGAGTCAACAATAAAGTCTTGGTTAATGCCTCCATGCCTGACGCCCTATGGTCTCTTAGAGAGTCTCAATCAGAGGCTGAGTTTGATAATAGTGTTCGTGATATAACTAATTTTTTGGACTACGTAGGCGAGCCAGCAAAACTAATAAGACTGCAACTTGGAAAATGGGTGTTATTATTCTTGAGCATTCTGTTTGTTCTGGTCTATCTCCTCAAAAAAGAGTACTGGAAAGATGTCAAATATGGCATTTGGAGACCTCGAGACTAATTTCTGATACAATCTTTCATATTCATCCTTTGTCTTAAAACGGCAAAGGACTTTTTTTAATTCGGTAATAACTATGCTATCAAAACCTAATCCAGCTTCAACAACACTTTATTCTGCATCACAAGAGCTAGAGTCTCATGCTGTCAGATTTATTATGGCTCACAAATCGATAGAAAGGCAAGTCATAGAGCTAAAATTTGATGAGATGCCAGAAGAGGTGCTTGAGCTTAACCCCTGTGAGACACTTCCGACTCTTTTTGATAGAGGAATGGTTCTTTATGACCTTTCAGTTATTATGGAATACCTTGATGAGCGATTTCCTTTCCCTCCTCTTTTGCCAGTCGACCCAATTGAAAAAGCTGAAAAAAGACTCTTAATCTACCGCTTCACGAGAGCAGATGGGTGCTGGTATGAACTTGTTTCAAAAATCCTTAATGGAAACAAAAAAGAAGCTGATGCTGCTAGAAAAACACTTAATGGAAACTTGCTTGAACTTCTTCCATTGTTTTCTCACAAACCTTACTTTAAGAGTGAAACCATGACGCTAGTTGATGTTTGTATTGCGCCAATCCTCTGGAGGCTTGACCTTCTAGGAATTTCTTTAGGGGAAAAAGCAAAACCAATCAAGGATTATGCAAATAGACTTTTCGAAAAAGAAGGTTTTCACGACAGCTTAACTTTTGCTGAAAAAGACTTTAACTAGAGATAAATGCCCGGCGTCATCCCATATTTAATCCGAGCATATTGTAACTGGATAGAGGATAACAGCCTTACTCCCTACATATTAGTAAATGCCAATAGCAATGGTCTGTCTATTCCTGATGGGCTTGAAAATGATGGAAAGATAGTCTTAAACATTAGCTCTTTAGCAACTATTGATCGTCTTATCACCAATGACTCTATCAACTTTAAAGCGCGGTTTCAAGGAAAATCTCAAAAGATTGTTGTTCCCTGTGAGGCTGTAATGTCTATCTATGCTCAAGAGAGTGGAGAGGGAATGCTTTTTGACAGCAAAGATGTTCACGTCGACAAAGAAGATAAAAAACCAAACCTTTCTATACTAGATTAACTTCTCAGCCTTTAAATAAAACGACTCAGGGTTCTTTTTGGAATACTTGAGGACTGGCACATCGGTGTAGGAGTTAAGCGCTTTAAGGTTTGAAAGCGTGTTTTGCTCAATCTCATTAAGAACAACAAAGGCTACTTGAAGTTTTTTGCTCAGCACGGCATTAATGGTCAATAAAGCTTGGCTGATTGCGCCCAGCTCATCCTTAACAACAATAATAACTGGCAAGTTCAGTTGAACAGCTAAATCTGAATTAAGTGCATTATCTGCAATCGGCGAGTAAAACCCACCGGCCCCCTCCACGAAAACAAAATGCTCACCAACGCCGTCATTACAGGCGTAGATTAAATCATCGAGACTTAGGTTTTTTCCAAACTCTAAGCTGGCTTTTTCAGGGCTCGCTTCAAGCTCAAAACAATAAGGGCAGACTTGGTTTAAGCTTTCTCCTGAAGCGCAGGCCTCATTAAGCTTCACTGCATCTTTTGGAACATAGATTCCATCAACCAACTCACAATCAGTTTCAACAGGCTTTCTTACAACGATTTTTCTTTTTTTACTAAGACGCTTTATTATTTCAACAGAAACCGTTGTTTTTCCGACCTCTGTATTGCTGCCTGTAACAAAAACTCCATTCATAGCAACATTTTAGACGAAGTTAATGACTCCCAAGTCACCATAAAAGTATAATGTCGGCAATGCAAAATAATCTTAAAACAAGTTTTTGTGGGATGACCCTTAACTCGCCTATCGTTTTGCTTTCAGGGTGTGTTGGATTTGGAGAAGAGTACACGAGAATAAAGGGGTTTTCTAACTCTAACGTGGGTGCAGTTTGTTTAAAGGGCACAACTCTAGAGCCAAGACTAGGAAATAAAGCGCATAGAGTTGCCGAAACGCCAAACGGAATGCTTAATGCAATTGGTCTTCAAAACCCAGGAGCTAACTCAGTTATTAAGGACATCCTGCCTAATTTAGATAACGATGAAACAAGGTTTGTTATTAATATATCTGGCTCTAGTGTTGAAGAGTATGGTGAGGTAGCTAGATATTTTGATGATACTGACATTGATGCAATTGAGATTAACATTTCATGTCCAAATGTAAAAGAAGGCGGGGTGGCTTTTGGAAATGACCCTGACATGTCCTACAGAGTTGTTGAAACATGTCGCAAAAATACAACCAAACCCATTATCACAAAACTTTCTCCTAACCAAACTGATATTGCTGCAAATGCCCTTCGATGCATAGATGCAGGAAGTGATGGTTTAGCTGTCATAAACACAGTGATGGGTATGGCAATAGACATTGAAAAACAAAAGCCCATGATTGGAAATAACCAGGGTGGGCTTTCTGGGCCAGCAATAAAACCAATCGCGCTTCTTAAAGTACATCAGGTCTACCAAGTCAGTAAAAAATATAATGTGCCTATTATTGGACAAGGCGGAATAGTCAATGCGCAAGATGCACTAGAGTTTATTATTGCTGGAGCAGACGCAATAGGGATTGGCACTGCTTTATTTTATGACCCGCTTGTCTGTCAAGAAATTAATGCCGGGATTAGCCAATATCTAGACAAACATGAATTGAACAGTGTGGGCTCTCTCGTTGGGTCACTAAACCTAAACTAAAACTAAACAATGCAACAAGAATACAACGCGAAACTAATCGAAAAAGAGGCCCAGAATTATTGGGAAAAAAATAACTCTTTTGTCGTTACAGAAGACGAAACCAAGGAGAAGTATTACTGCTTATCTATGCTGCCATATCCATCTGGCAGGCTTCATATGGGTCACGTACGAAATTATAGCATTGGTGATGTAATATCAAGATACCAAAAAATGCTGGGGAAAAACGTTATGCAGCCAATCGGATGGGATGCTTTTGGCCTCCCAGCAGAAAATGCTGCCATTAAGAACGAAGTCCCGCCTGCAGGATGGACCTATGAAAACATAAGCCACATGAAGCATCAGCTAATTGAATTAGGCTTTGGCTATGACTGGTCACGAGAGCTGGCAACTTGTCATCCAGAATACTATCGATGGGAACAATGGTTTTTCATTAGGCTGTTTGAAAAAGGACTAGTTTATAAGAAAAAAGCCGTAGTAAATTGGGACCCTGTTGACCAAACAGTGCTCGCCAACGAACAGGTTGTGGATGGCTGTGGCTGGCGATCGGGTGCGACTGTTGAAAAGAAAGAGATTTCTCAGTGGTACATGAAAATTACTGATTACGCTGACGAGCTCTTAGCAGACATTCAAAAACTAGATGGTTGGCCTGACGCTGTTCGAATGATGCAAACAAACTGGATAGGTAAATCAGTTGGTCTCGATATTGAGTTTAAGCTTGGTGATTCATCTTCACTTACAGTTTACACAACAAGGCCTGACACCTTATTTGGTGTTACTTATCTTGCCATTGCCGCTGAACATCCTCTAGCAATAGAAGTAGGGGGAAATGACGAGCAGGTTCAACAGTTTCTTGATGAGTGCAAGAAAATGGAAACCGCAGAGGCTGCAATCGAAACTATGGAAAAAAAAGGTGTTGACTCAGGACTCACGTGCACCCACCCACTAACTGGGGAACAAACTCCTATCTGGATTGCAAACTTTGTTCTAATGGGTTATGGTACTGGCGCAGTTATGAGTGTTCCAGCTCATGATCAAAGAGACTATGAATTTGCGAACAAATACAATATTCCTATTCAAGAAGTTATTGCTGACTCCAAAGGCTTAGTTGATATAAGCGAAGAGGCTTTTGTTGAAAAAGGAATTCTTATTAATTCTGGAGAGTTTAACGGACTTAGCTTTGATGCTGCATTTAAAGCGATAAGCAAAAAACTATCCGACTTAAAAATGGGCGAAGAGAAAACAAATTATCGCCTAAGAGACTGGGGAATTTCAAGGCAACGCTATTGGGGCTGCCCTATTCCAATAATAAACTGTCCATCGTGTGGCGCTGTTCCAGAGTCCCTTGAAAAGCTTCCTGTTAGGCTCCCAGAAAATGTGGCTATAGATGGTGTTGGATCTCCACTCAAAAAAATGCCTGACTTTTATAAAATGCCTTGCCCAAAATGTGGGGCTGATTCGGAGAGAGAAACAGATACCTTTGATACTTTTTTTGAGTCTTCTTGGTATTTTGCACGATACACATGTGTTGATCAAAAGAACGCTATATTAGACGAGCGTGCTAATTATTGGCTTCCGGTAGACCAATATATTGGAGGCATAGAGCATGCCATATTACATCTTTTATACTCGCGTTTTTTTACAAAGCTCTTGCGAGACGAGGGTATTGTGGAAATTAGCGAACCATTCACCAATCTTCTCACACAAGGCATGGTGCTTAAAGATGGTGCAAAAATGAGTAAATCAAAAGGCAACACAGTAGACCCAGAAGAGATGATTTTAAAATATGGAGCAGACACTGCGCGACTCTTTATTTTGTTTGCAGCACCTCCAACACAAGATCTAGAGTGGTCAGACACAGGAATAGAGGGCTCACACAGATTTATAAACAAATTTTTTCGTCTTGTAAGTAGCTTTGTTGAGTCAAAAAATGCTGAAGTTGTTTCAGCGATTAACACCTCTAGCCTTACAGAAGAGCAAAAAACAATTCGTCAAAAAACTCATCTAGCTCTCCAAAAAGTAGGTGATGATTTTGGTAGAAGACACTCTTTTAATACCGCAATAGCGGCCATGATGGAGCTAAACAACACACTAACAAAATATACTGATGATTCCCAAGAGGGGGTGGCTATAAAACAAGAGGCAATTGAGATAATGGTTAAATGTCTCAGCCCTGTAATGCCTCATGTTTGTCATTATTTATGGTTTTTGTTGGGCGGAAAAGAAGCGGTAGTTAACTCAAACTGGCCCAAAGTTGATGATTCAGCGCTTGTTCAGGAAAATGTTCAACTAATAGCCCAGGTAAATGGAAAGCTACGAGCAAAGATAGTCGTCCCAATAGACTCAGAAAATAAATTTGTAGAAGAGACAGCGCTTTCTGACGAAAGGGTTTTAAGGTTTACAGGGGATAAGCAAGTAATCAAAGTCATTGTTGTACCAAACAGGTTGATCAATATTGTTGTAAAAGGATAAGCCTCCAATATAGCTCGCCTAGTGGTTCAGCATTTTTTCTACTTGCTCTCTTAAGATTAGCTCCATTACAAAACCCATCTTTCCGCCTGGAACAACGAGCGTGTTTGGTCTTGACATAAATGACCCTGCAACCATGTCTTGTAAATAAACAAAGTCACAATAATTGTGGTCTTGAAATCTAACAACAACAAAACTTTCATCTTGTGTTGGTATATCTCTAGCTATAAAAGGGTTTGATGTATCAACAGTTGGAACCCTTTGAAAGTTTATGTGTGTTCTTGAAAACTGGGGGGTGAGATAGTTAATATAATCCCACATACGTCTGTGAATTGTATCAACGGTTGCCTCTGCAGAATAGCCTCTTTGTTCTTTGTCTCTATGTATCTTCTGGATCCACTCAAGATTAACAACAGGAACAACACCTATCAAAAGATCAACATATTTAGCTACATCAATAGCTCCGTCTTTAACGCCTCCATGCAGACCCTCATAAAACAACAAGTCACTATCTCTGCCAACATCCTCCCACTCAGTAAACTCGCCCGCTTTTCTGCCAAAAGGGATTCCTTCTTCATCAGTATGGATGTAGTAGCGGCGCTTACAGTGGCCCTTCTCACCATAATCTTTAAATGTTTTTTCAATCAGATCAAAATGGTTGGCTTCAGGCCCAAAATGACTAAAGTACTTGTTTCCTTTTTTGTCTTCAAGCTCCATTACTGTCTTCATCTGTTTGCGGTCAAACTTATGAAAACTATCCCCTTCAATAATAACTGGCTTAGCACCAACTCTTCCAAATATATGATTGAATGCGTTTTTTACGGTCGACGTTCCAGCTCCGGAAGACCCAGTTATAGCAATTACAGGATGTTTTTTTGACATAACCCTACCACTTGTAATCAATTAATGTTATTTTCTTACAAGTATAGGTTATAAGTTGGTAAATAAATTCATAACTCAAATTAATTCAATTCAAGTTGCTCGGGTGTTTAATCAAAAGTCGAGATTATCAACCTTAAGTGCGTTTTCCTCAATAAAATTCCTTCTAGGCTCAACCTCATCACCCATAAGAGTTGTAAAAACATCGTTGGATGCAATCGCATCCTCAATTTTAACCTTTAACATCACTCTTGACTCAGGGTTCATTGTAGTGTCCCACAGCTGATCAGGGTTCATTTCACCCAACCCTTTGTATCTCTGGAAACCTTGTCCTTTTCGCGCCTCAACCAACAAAAAGTTTAGTGCGGTAGAGAAGTTAGGTGTTTTTAACTTCTTTGCGCCTTTTTGAACAAAACTTTCATCAGTAAACATGCTCTCAACTTGACTAGAGTACCTCTCTATATTTTTATATTCCTTTGAATCAAAAAAAGCTGCATCAAGAACAGACGCGCTTGTTTCGACGCCATATGTTTTCATAGAATAAGAAACACCATTGCTAGAAAAATCTAGGTTGTGACTCTCAGACATTGAGCTACTACTATTCATTTTTTGCTGCAGAGAATCACACCACTCTTTAGCTTTTTTTGTGTCTTTGAGGTCCATCATTGGCATACCTAAAATTGCCCTTAATAACAGCTCATTGTATTTTTTGCTGAGTTTTTCAATAATCCCAATAGTTTTATAATAGCTCTCTACAATTTTTTCAAGCGCAACCCCTTGGATGGGTGGTGCGTCATTATTTGCAAAAAGGCTAGCGTCATGGATTGCTTCTTGTTGCAAATATTCGTCAAGCTCTGCATCATCTTTCAAGTATCGCTCTTGTTTTCCTTTTTTTATTTTATATAAAGGCGGTTGTGCAATATAAAGATAGCCGTTTTCAATAAGCTCTGGAAAGTGCCTATAGAAAAAGGTTAATAAAAGGGTTCTAATATGAGCACCATCTACATCTGCATCAGTCATAATAACAATCTTGTGGTACCTAAGTTTTTCAATATCATACTCTTCATTACCAATACCACAGCCCAACGCGGTAATCAGTGTTCCCACCTCTTGTGAAGAGAGAATTTTTTCAAATCGAGCTTTTTCAACATTTAATATCTTTCCTTTAAGAGGAAGAATTGCTTGTGTTCTTCTGTCCCTTCCTTGTTTAGCAGAACCTCCCGCTGAATCCCCCTCAACCAAAAAAATTTCAGACTCAGCAGGGTCTTTTGTTTGGCAGTCACTCAACTTTCCAGGAAGGCCTGCAATATCTAAAGCCCCCTTTCTGCGTGTCATTTCACGAGCTTTTCTGGCAGCATCACGAGCTCTTGAAGCCTCAAAAATTTTACTTATTATTATTTTGGCTTCTGCCGGATTTTCAAGGAGATATTCACCTAGTTTTTCGTTTACAGATGACTCAACAGGAGCTCTAACTTCGGAGGAAACAAGCTTGTCTTTAGTTTGAGAAGAGAATTTTGGATCAGGAACCTTGATAGACAGTATTGCTGTTAATCCTTCTCTGGTGTCTTCACCAGTAATTGCTACTTTTTCTTTTTTGGCTAAACCGGAGGCATCAATAAAGCTGTTAAGGGTTCTAGTTAGAGCGGCTCTTAGTCCTGCAAGGTGCGCCCCTCCATCTCTTTGTGGTATGTTGTTTGTAAAGCAATAAACACTCTCTTGATATGAGTCACTCCATTGAAGCGCAACATCAACCGATATGTCGTCCTTTTCGGTAGCAATAGAAATAATATCACTGTGTATTGGGTTTTTTGATTTGTTTAAGTGTTCTACAAAAGCTGTGATTCCGCCCTTATAAACAAATACATCTTTTTTGTCAGATCTTTCATCATTAATCTCAATGTGTACGCCTGAATTTAAAAATGAAAGCTCACGCAACCTATTTGAAAGTGTTTCAAACTTATAAACTATTTCTGTAAAGATATCTGCACTTGGTTTAAAATGAATTGTTGTTCCAGATTTATCTGTTTTTCCAGTAATCTTTATTGGTTCTTTGGGTACGCCCAAAACATAGTTTTGCTCGTAGACATCGCCATCTCTATAGATGGTTAGATGCAGCGCTTCAGACAAGGCATTTACAACCGAGACACCAACTCCATGCAGCCCACCAGAAACCTTATATGAGTTGTCATCAAATTTACCGCCAGCATGAAGGACTGTCATAATAACCTCAGCAGCAGAAATTTTTTCTTCAGGGTGGGTGTCAACAGGTATTCCTCTACCGTCGTCAGTTACTGATATCGAGTTATCGTCGTGAATTACAACCTCAATCTTGGAACAATGGCCCGCCAAAGCCTCGTCAATTGAATTGTCAACAACCTCGAAAACCATGTGGTGTAAACCTGTACCATCATCGGTATCACCAATATACATTCCAGGGCGCTTCCTAACAGCGTCCAAACCCTTTAAAACCTTAATATTGGAGGCTTGGTATTCTTCAGCCATAACTGCCCTTGAAAAATAAATTTATTATACCACGGCTATCTTGTTTATCGCTGTTTCATCTGTGTTTTTTAAGTGCTTTTTTGTATCTAAAAAAGTCAATTATACGGCCTCTAAAACACCGTTTTTGATTTCAAAAATAGTTGACTTTTCGGTGTTTAAAGGCAAACCTTTGTTGCCTATGTCTGTAATAAAAATTTGGATATCAATTTCAGTTAAATAGTTAATGATGGATTTGATTTTATTGTAATCAAGTTCTGATGAAATGTCGTCTATTAGTATAATTGGTTTTATTTTGTTATTAACCAAAACCAAAACTTGAAGCAACCAAAAAACAATTGACATTTTTTTTTGTTCGCCCCTAGAAAGGTGGTTTTCGTTTTTATTATTTAGAAAATATTCAATATTTGCTCTATGAGGGCCATAACTTAAATATTTGGTTTTCAAAAAAGTTTTCTTATTTTTTAAAAGATACTCAAATATTTGTTTTTGACTGCGGGGGTTAACTTCCTTTGGCCAGCCTGTTTGAATTTGAAAATAAAAAGTGTCATTAGATTTAATTAAACTATCAAGCTTGCTTTCTGATTCTCTTTCAAGAGCATCCCTTAGTTTTTCAGTATAACTAATACGGTGGTTGGTAATCTCTACTGAAAGATTTGCAAACTGTGTAAACCAGCCTTCAAGTTCAATATGGCTTCCAGTGGTCAACAATGCATTGATGTTTTTGAGTGTTTTTTTGTATGTCTTGTATATTTTAAGGGTCGCGTTGTTGTTGTGAAAAACCCCCCAATCAAGGTAAGACCTTTTTAATTTTGGTGAGCCGCCAACAACAAACCCTCTGTCAGGAGAAATAACCTGAATTGGAAGAATTTGACTTAAAAAACTATTACTAGTAATTTTCTCCTCTTCAATTAAAACATCGCTCTTATCTCGAGTTTTGTTAATACTGATTTTTTGCTTATCAACAACTGCAGATATCTTTATTTGCTGACCGTCAAATGGAATAATGTCTTTTAAACTTTTAGTTTTAAAAGATCTACCATGTCCTAAGTAATATATTGATTCAATAAAGTTTGTTTTACCCTGCCCGTTTTGGCCAAGTATTACATTGATGTTGTTGTTTGGGAGAAGGTATTGATCTGTCAAATTCCTAAACTTTAAAACATGCAGCTTTTCAATGTTTGCCATCAAACACAGTCACTAAATTCTCATCGGCATAATAATATACTGGTAACTTTCATCATCTATAGCGCTTAACAAACATGATTTATTTTCACCACCCGGGATTACCATGTTGACCTCTTTAGAAGTAAGTTTTTCGAGGACAGATATTAGATAGTGAATATTAAAGGCAATTTCAAGTTCTTTCTCTTGCTTGGTTACTTCAATTTGAGTTTCAGCCCTGCCTCTTTCAGAATGAGAAAAAATACTGAGTTTGTCGTCTCTAAATACGAGTTTTACACCTTTGGTTCTTTCGTCAACAAAAATTGAAGCCTGTTGTAAACTAGATAAAAAATCTTCACAATCTATAACAATGGTGTTGCTAAAGTCTGTTGGCATCACTTGTTTATAGTTTGGAAAATTACCATCTATTAGGCGACTGATAATTTTTGTGCTTGTATCAATCAATGAAAAATAATTATCAGAAAGGTGTATTTCAGCGATATTTTGCGAACTTTTGTTTAACAATTTAGTTAATTCTAAAACAGCTTTTCGGGGAAGAATCACAGTCTTTTTTTCTTCTAAATTGTTTTCCTGGTTGACTTCACCAATTGAGAGTCTGTGGCCATCGGTTGCCACAACTGTTAATGAGTCCTTGTTTAATTCAAAAAACAGACCGTTTAAATAAGCTCTAATATCTTGGTTTCCCATTGAAAAACTAGTGTTTTCAATTAGCTCTTTGAGTGTTTCTTGTTTAATTTTAATAATACTTGTATTCTGAGTTTTAGGAAGTGCTGGAAAGTCTAGATGATTGAACGTATTTAATTCAAATGTGTTTTTATTAGCATTTAGATAAACTTTATTTTCTTCTATCTTGAATTTAATCTGTGTTTTTTCTGGTAGTTTCCTTACTATATCAATTAGATCTTTTGCATAGATTGTAAATGTAACTTCTGCAGTACTTTTTATTTTGTTTGATGCACTTATTTCTAACTCCATATCAGTAGTTGTTAGCGTAAGTTTATTTTCCTTTAATTGAATTAGTACGTGAGAGAGTATTGGCAAAGTTTGTTTTTTTTCCACAACTCCAATTACAGTTTGTAACGGTTCTATAAGTTCTTCAACGCTTAATTCAGTGTTCATAAGTGACCTTTCTTATTAAATTAATTATTGTTATTATTAGCCTATCTTTAATTTGTTAATTATTATTATTTTTTTAAAAAAATCAACCATTTGTGTGGTGGGCATTTTGTTAATATCTTTATTTTTTATTATTGAAGATGTTAACTAGTTTACTAATTATAAGATGTTTTGTTATTTACTAACAACCCAAGTAGTAATTAATTTGTTTATAAGTTAGTAATTTTAATCTTTATGTTTTCAATGTCGTTTTTGATCTCTTCATTTGTAGCTATAAGGCTTCTTAGTTTTTCACAAGAATAAAGCACAGTAGAATGGTCTCTATTTCCAAAGTTTTGGCCTATTTTTGCTAGCGACAACGATGTTAATTCATGGCACAAGTAGATAGCCATTTGTCTTGCTTTAACCAGGTGTTGTTTGCGGGAGTTTGACACTAGGTCTGAAACCGTAATACCATAATACTTGCTCACAGTTTTTTGAACCTCATTAACCTCAATGAAAAGTTTTTTTGGTTTAATAAGGTCGCCCAAAGCGCCCTCTACTACGTCCTTGGTAATGAGTGAGTGGTCTATTTGAGAGAAGTCCACAAAAGCTTTTAGTTTTAGCAGGGCTCCTTCAAGATCTCTAACATTTGACATTACATGACTCGCAATAAATAAGGCCACATCTTCTGACAGGTTAAGAGATATTTGTGGGTTTTGAGATTTTTTAAGGAGAATGGCCGCCCTCATTTCAAGTTCTGGCGGAGAAAGTTGTAAATTAAGCCCTTGTGAAAATCTTGTTTTTAACCTGTTTTCAAGGTCCTTAATGTTTTTTGGAGGCTGGTCACACGTAAAAATAATCTGCTTCTTGGTGCTAAACAAAAAATTAAAGATATGAAAAAACTCTTCTTGTGATTTATCTTTCCCAGCAATTAAATGAATATCATCAACCAATAAAAGATCTGCTGATTGATAAAAAAGCTTTACATTCTCTATTGTGTTGTGACGAAGGCTTGTTGTTATATTTCGAACAAAATCCATTAGGGGGACATAGATTATTTTTGAGTTTGGATTTTTTTCAAGTGCAAGATGACCAGCTGCCTGCATTAAGTGCGTTTTACCCAATCCAGATTCACCATAAATAATAAAAGGGTTATAGGGTGATGCGCCAATTTTTTCAGCTATCTGTCTGCTTGCAAGTGCGGCGACTTGGTTTGCACTACCTAAAACCAAACTATCAAAAGTATATTCAGGAAACAAGGGGGTGGTGTGATGTTTTTTAGTGTTTACTACTTTTTTGTTAGACTCAACAACACCAAACCTTACCTTAAGTTTGCGATCATGTTCAGAGACTGCCAAAACAATTGCCGCTTCTAAGCTTTGGTGATTATTTATGTATTTGAGAGCAGATGCACTAGGAGCATTTAGATAAAGAGTTTCGTTTCTTTCGCTTGCCTTGAGTGGTTTAACCCATACGCTATATTCTCCCAAAGGTAGAGAGTTTTTTAGGGAGTCTAAACATTTAGCCCAGGCCTGTGACATTTTGGTTAATAAAACATAGAATTAAAAATCTAATGATACCTGTAATGTCGATAAAGATGATTAAAGCGTTTGGTAGAATAGATTCAATTTAGTCTTATTAATATTGTATAACTAGCCCATGAATAATAATCCTTATAGTAAGCTTTTTGAACCAGTAAAAATAGGCCCGGTTGTAACAAAAAACCGGTTCTACCAGGTGCCACATTGCTGTGGCATGGGGCACCTAAGACCAAAAGCACATGCTGCTATGAGAGAAACCAAGGCAAAAGGCGGCTGGGGTGTTGTAAGTACAGAAGAAGCAGAGATACACCCAAGCTCTGATTTAGCCCCCTATGTGGAGCAAAGAATTTGGGATAAAAAAGACATACCTGCGCTGCGTTTAATGACAGAAGCAGTTCACAAGCATGGTGCTCTAGCAGCAATTGAATTAACACACAGTGGACATAATTCTACAAACCTTTTTTCTAGAATTCCTGTTATGTCTCCTAATGCACAGCCTGTTAATTTTCTATATCCGAAACAGTCAAGGCGCATGTCAAAAAGGGATATTTCAGACTTTAGGGATTGGCACAAAAGAGCCGCATTGAATGCAAAAGAGGCTGGTTTTGACATTGTTTATGTTTATGCTGGACATGGCATGTCAGTAGCACAACAGTTTATATTGCCAGACATGAACAATCGAGTTGATGAGTATGGCGGCAGCTTAGATAACCGCTTGCGACTAACTAGAGAATTGTTGGAGGAGACCCAGGAAGCTATTGGTGATAGCTGTGGAGTTGCTTTTCGTTTTGCAGTTGACGAACTTAAAGGTAAAGACGGTATGCAGTTTGAAGAAGAGGGTCGGGCTGTTGTTGAGCTATTGTCAGAACTTCCAGACCTATGGGACGTTAATGTTTCTGACTGGTCTAACGACTCACAAACTTCACGCTTTCAACCTAATGAGGGATATCAAATGCCTTATGTTGAGCTTGTAAAAAGTTTGACTACAAAACCAGTTGTTGGGGTTGGGAGGCTTACATCACCAGACTTAATGGTAAAGCTTGTTGATAGAGGTGCTTTAGATCTAATCGGTGCAGCTAGGCCTTCAATTGCAGACCCATACTTACCAAATAAAATAAAAACAGAAAATACAGACCAAATTAAAGAGTGTATCGGTTGTAATATTTGTGTTTCAAGTGATAATTTTTCAGTTCCAATTCGATGTACACAAAACCCAACTATGGGCGAGGAATGGAGAAGAGGATGGGATCCGGAGTATATTAAGCCAAAACTTTCAGACCAACAAGCGCTAGTTGTTGGTTCTGGGCCGGCGGGACTTGAGTGTAGTTTGCAACTCGCAAGGAGGGGCTATCAGGTAACTTTAGCCGAGGCAGAAAATAAGCTGGGTGGCAGGGTTTTGTTTGAATCAAGCTTAAAAGGACTTTCGGCCTGGAAAAGAGTTGTTGATAACAGAGTTCATGAAATTCTTCAAAAAAACAACATAGAGGTTTATAAGGAGAGCAGACTAACTGAAGACCACATTATTGAGCTTGGCATCAAAAACATTTTTTTGGCCACCGGCTCTAGTTGGCGAAAAGATGGAGTTGGAAGAAGCAGAAGAAGCCCTATTCAAGGTTTAGAGAGTATCAAAGTATATTCTCCAGAGGAGGCCGTTCAAAACTACAAGAACATAAAGAGCTCGGTTGTTGTCTATGATGATGAACAGGGCTACTTGGCAGGGGTCATTGCTGACCACCTTAAAGCCAAGAATGTTGAGGTTGTATTTATAACTCCTGCAAGCGTTGTCTCTCCGTGGACAGATTCAACGCTCGAGCAAAAAAGGGTTCAAAGGTCTTTAATTAATTCTGGCGTAAAAATTATTTGTAATCAATCTATCTACAAAATAGAGAACGCAACTGCGCTCTTAGAGTGTACTTATACGGGCTCAATTACCAAGGTGCCTTGCAAGTCAATTGTAATGGTGACGGAGCGCATATCTAATAGCGCTCTTTATGACAATTTAATGCAAAGCAACTTAGAAGGTAAAACACAATACAATATCCAAGCTATTGGGGATGCTGAAGCCCCTGGACTAATCGCAGATGCAGTTTATTTGGGGCATCTTGCAGCCCAAAACTTTGAGGCAGACGAAACAGATATCCAAAGAGAGATGTTTATGAGAGAGATGCCAAGCCTCAAATAGGCGCTAAAAGCCTTTTCTTAATTGATTTTCTGAGTGTTTTAGAGTATCATTTCCCTCTTTTTATAAGGGCCAAATGGGATGCGAAAAACGATAGTTGCTGGAAACTGGAAGATGAATGCGAGCAAAGAGTCTGTTAATAACCTCATTGGGGGCCTTCTTTCCGGCATGGGCGGAGTTGCCACTGAGGTTATAGTTTGCGCTCCTTTTCCATACCTTTCTCAAGTAGAGTCTTTAATTAGTGGTTCCAGCATAATGCTTGGTGCGCAAAATCTTAATGCAAACCCAAAGGGAGCGTTTACAGGAGAAGTTAGTGCAAACATGATCAAAGACTTTGGTGCTCAACACGTTATTGTGGGACACTCAGAGAGAAGAAGCCTTTATGGCGAAACAAGCGCTGTTGTTGCAGAAAAAACGAAGGCCGCACTTGATGCTGACCTAACCCCTCTTCTTTGTGTTGGAGAGTCTCTCGAGGAGAGAGAGTCTGGAAATACTGAGGCCGTTGTTGAAAAGCAAATTAATGCGGTGATCAATCTTCTTGGAATAGATGCTTTTGATGGCATCATTATTGCGTATGAACCAGTATGGGCGATTGGAACTGGCTTGACTGCCACACCTGAACAGGCCCAGTCTGTTCACTTGTTTATACGAAACCTTCTAGCTGGCAGTAATGAGAGGATTGCTCAAAAAACACCTATACTGTATGGTGGGAGTATGAATGCTGGCAATGCTGCCGACTTAATGTCTTGTTCAGACATTGATGGCGGACTCATTGGTGGTGCTGCACTTAAGGCAGATGATTTTTTACAAATATGTAAGGCAGGTTAATATGACATTTCAAATTATTTTAGTAATTCATGTATTGTTGGCTCTTGGTCTTGTTGGGTTGATTCTTATTCAGCATGGAAAAGGTGCTGATGCAGGAGCCGCGTTTGGTTCTGGCGCAGCAGGATCAGTCTTTGGAGCGAGAGGAGCACACTCTTTTTTATATAAGCTAACTGCGGTTTTGGCCATTGGTTTTTTTGTCACTAGCATCAGTCTAGCTTACTTTGCCTCTAACGAAAGAGTTGCCTCTAATCCTGAACAAAGCATTATGACACAAAGTGTTATGAGTGATGACGACTTGGGTTCAAACACAAGCGAAATTCCTAGCAATTAGCTTTAGCCGTCGTGGTGAAATTGGTAGACACGCAGCCTTGAGGGGGCTGTAGCGCAAGCTGTGACGGTTCGACTCCGTCCGACGGCACCATCTAAATAACTGATACTAACGCTGTTTGTTGTTGTACAATCAGCATAGTTTCTTACTCTCTATTCTTCTATGAACTTTCTGAATAAAACTGTCCTTAAAGGGATAGGCCTTATGCTCTTAGGTATGAGCACTGTTCCCTTTTTAGATGTCTTTGCTAAGCTCTTAAGTGAAGATTATTCGGTGATGCAGGTCACCTGGACTCGTTTTTTCTTTCACGCTTGTTGGTTAGTGCCTATAATTTTATGGCAAAAGGTTCAATGGAAAAGAGTTCCAGAAAGCCTAGGGCTTCAATTTATGAGAGGCTTGATGTTAACTCTGGCAACCCTATTCTTTTTCGCAGCCATTAAATCTAACCCTATTCCTAACGCTCTTACACTTCTTTTTATTTCCCCCTTAGTGGTTGCTGTTCTATCACCAGCGATGCTAGGAGAGCGGTTTGATTCATTTATTGGGGTAGGCGTTGTAGTTGGATTTATAGGTGTTATAGTTGTGCTTCAGCCCACAGGAGAGGAGTTCAAGCCAAGCCTTCTGCTGGCCGTGGTTTCAGGTATTTGTTATGCCCTTTACATTGTCTTTACGAAAAAACTTTCCTTTAAGGCGCCGCCTGTTCTCACTCTTTTCTACTCTGCCATTGTTGGTATTTTGGTTATGTTGCCGCTAGCTTTTTTCTCGTGGACTGCTCCTGATATGAAGGGCGTTTTACTTGGTGCGGCCATGGGTTTTTTTGCTGCCGCATCACATTTCATGATTATTAAGGCCTTTGAGTTTGCGAGCGCCTCTGAGCTTAGTCCTTTTAATTATTTTGAAATTGTAGGCGCTATTACTTTAAGCTATATCGTCTTTGGTTATGTTCCAAACCTACAGGCAGTTATCGGCCTATTTGTCATCATTGGAAGCGGCCTCTTTGTGTCTTGGCGCGTTATGAAAAATAATGATGGCCAGTCAGAAGACAAAGAAAAACTGATAGAGCCTTTGTAGCAAAATAAAGCCTTCCAGAAAGGCAATATAAATTTTTTTGCTTGTGTTTTGAACAAATAGTTATTTAGTTCAATATAATATCCGAGCTTAATGTGCTTTAAGCTTTAACTATTATCCAACCTTCAAATCATTTGACACATATGAATTGGCGAACAAGAACTGAAAACAAATTAGAGCAATTTTCTGACTTGCTCTTCGACAACGCTAAGAAAACCATTATAGGCTTCTTTGTTTTAGTGGTTGCAATTGGTTCCCAGCTGCCCTCTCTAAAGGTAGACACAACTACAGAGGGGTTTTTGCATAAAACAGACCCAATGAGGGTTGAGTACGATATTTTTAGAGATCAGTTTGGCCGTGATGAAAAGCTGATGATTGCAGTTAAAACCAAAAATATTTTTGACCTTAATTTTTTAGAAAAGCTCGATAGTTTTCATCACGCTTTAGAGAACGAACTGCCAAATATTAAGGCTGTTGACTCCTTAATTAATGCAAGAAACACTTATGGAATTGAGGGTGAACTAATTGTTGAGCCTCTAATTGATAGACTCCCCCAAAATAAAGACGACCTTGTTAAGTTAAAAGAAACCGTCACAAACAACAGCCTGTATGAAAACTCTCTTTACAGTGAAGACTTTACAATGACTACAGTGACAATTGACACTGAAACTTATTCAAGCTCAGTCCCTCCGCAAGAAACTGTAAGCCTAGATTTTGATGACAGCCTAGATTTTGATGACAGCCTAGATTTTGATGACAGCCTAGATTTTGATGAGGACACTCTAGGTGAACGGAGGCTGTATTTAACAGACGCAGAAAATGACGAAATTATTGCCGAAACACAGAGAATTTTGGAGCGATATAGCGACAGTAATTTTGAAATCTACTTGTCTGGTTCTGCTGCAATTGCAGGCATTTTTAAACAGGCACTTATGAATGATTCGGCTGTTTTTATTAGTTTAATGATGGTTGTCATTATGGTTGTTTTGTTTGCTTTATTTAGGAGAGTGTCTGGAGTTGTCTTGCCGCTCGCCTGTGTCACATTAACGCTCATAATGACAGTTTCGCTCATGTCAATTTTCTCTGCACCATTTACAATGGCCACCCAAATTATGCCCACGTTTCTACTAGCTGTCGTGACCAGCGCATCAATCCATTTGTTGGCAGTATTCTATAAAGACTTTGCATCGACTAATGACACAAAAAAATCCATGAGATATGCAATGGGGCACTCGGGCTTAGCAATTATCATGACCTCAATAACAACTGCTGTAGGGTTGTGGTCTTTCTCTTTTTCTGGCGTTGCTCCTGTGGCAGACCTTGGAATTTTTGCTAGTAGCGGGGTAATAGTTGGGCTGGTTTTTACACTAGTTTTTTTGCCATCCTTGATGTCAGTGACTAAGTTCAGACCTGTTAAGCATAGAGCTGACAAGGGCGGCCATACTTTGATGGATAAAGCGCTTATTGGAATCAGTGTTTTTGCAACAGGCAAGCCAAAACTAATTGTTTCTGTTAGTGCCGTTCTAATAATTTGTGCGGCTATTATTGCTTCCCAACTAAGGTTTTCTCACTTTCCTCTTCAATGGCTTCCAGAAGATAATTTTGCGCGAGTAGCAACAGAGGCGGTTGATGACAACTTAAAAGGCTCGCTTACACTTGAGGTGATTGTTGATACTGAGAAAACAAACGGCCTATACAATCCGGAGGTATTAAGGGTTATTGACGATGTATCTAAGAATATTAACGCTATATCCACAGGAAATATGTTTGTGGGAAAGGTTATTAGTTATATTGATGTCATTAAAGAAACCAATAGGGCGTTGAACGAAAATAGGGACGAGTATTATGCCATTCCCGACGATTCAGATCTTATAGCCCAGGAGTTTTTACTTTTTGAAAGCAGCGGTAATAACGATCTTGCTAGTCTTGTCGACTCTAACTACTCGAAGGCAAGGCTGACATTAAAAACGCCTTTCATCGACTCTCTAGAGGCAAATGCTTTTATTGATAATGCCCAGCTCTACCTAGACAAAAAATTCGGCTCATTGGCAACAGTTACTTTCACAGGCATTGGAACTTTGATGACAGTTACTTTTGAAGAGGCTATTTATAGTAGTGCGGTCAGCTATGTTTTGGCCTTCTCACTTATCACAATTCTTATGGTTTTATTAATCGGGAATTTTAAGATTGGTCTTATAAGCATGATTCCAAACCTATTGCCAATAATTATTCTGTCAACAATTATGGTGATTTTTAAAATGCCTTTAGACATGTTTACCCTTTTAATTGGCGCTATTGCATTAGGCTTGGCTGTTGACGATACGGTCCATTTTATGCATAACTTTAGAAGGTATGAGCTTCAGTATAACGACGTTGATAAGGCTGTTCAACTAACATTGATGGGAACTGGAAGAGCTATAACTCTAACATCAATAGTGCTTGCTCTTGGTTTTCTTGTTCTTACTTTTTCACAAATGAACAATATGTTTGATTTTGGAGTGCTCACAGCAAGCGCAATTTTGGTCGCCCTTTTGGCTGACTTTTTCTTGATGCCAGCAATAATGAAACTAATCATTAAAGACAGGAATAGTTTATAAAAAATATAATGCTTGGGTAATAAAAAAGGGCACTGATGTGCCCTTTTAGTTTTATATGCTTGCCTTTAAGCTTGCGCTTGAGCCAGCACCTCTTCAACAAAGTTGTCTTCTTTCTTTTCTATTCCTTCTCCAACCTCATACCGGATAAACGACTCAACTTCAGAGCTATTTGACTTAACAAGCTCCCCTACAGTAACGTCTGGATTCTTGACGAATGACTGGCCATAAAGCGTAACTTCATTAACAAATTTTTTCATCCTGCCTACAATCATTTTTTCGATAATGTTGTCTGGCTTTCCGCTTTCTCTAGCTTGCTCAATAAAGATTGCCTTTTCTCTTTCAAGAAGGTCTTCAGAGAGCTGATCTTCGCTAACACATTCAGGCCTTGAGGCAGCAATATGCATCGCCACATCTTTTGCTAAGGCGGGGTCTTGAGACGCTAATACTGTTAGGACGGCGATACGATCACCATGTTTATAAGCCCCTAAAATGCCAGTATCGGTGCTAATAATCTGTACTCTTCTTACAGAAATATTTTCACCTATCTTTGCGATAATGCCCTCTCTTGCCTCATCAACTGTTTCCCCAGAAGCAAGTTTTTGACTTAAAAAACTTTCCACCGACTCAGGTTTGTTTTTGAGCGCCAGAACACCCAACGCTTCTACAAAGTCAATAAAAGCTGAGCCTTTGGTGACAAAGTCTGTTTCTGAGTTAACTTCAAGAATAGCAGCCTGTTTGTTATCATCACTAATTGTAACGTTAACAAGTCCTTCAGATGCAACACGACCTGCCTTTTTAGCAGCTTTGGCTGCGCCAGATGCGCGCATCAAATCAATTGCTGCTTCAAGATCTGCGTTGGTTTCAACCAATGCTTTTTTGCAGTCCATCATTCCTGCGCCTGTTCTCTCTCTTAACTCTTTAACTAAGGCGGCTGTAATTGCCATAATTCGTCTCCTATGTATACTATGCTTAATTGTTAATCTGTTTCAGTTTTCTTTGCGGCTGGCTTTTTAGCAGCTGGCTTTTTAGCAGCTGGCTTTTTAGCAGCTGGCTTTTTAGCAGCTGGCTTTTTAGCAGCTGGCTTCTTTTCTTCAGCAGCAGCTTCAGCTTCAGGGGCTGATTCAACTACCACTTTTTTAGCAGCTGGCTTCTTTTCTTCAGCAGCAGCTTCAGCTTCAGGGGCTGACTCAACTACCACTTTTTTAGCGGCTGGTTTCTTTTCTTCAGCAGCCTCTTTTTTAGCAGTTGGCGCTGTCTTCTTGGCAACAGGCTTGGTCTCAACAATTGAAGCTTTTGCCTCAAGGACTGCATCTGCAATTTTTCTTGCATAATAACCAATTGCCCTTATTGAGTCATCATTTCCTGCTATGACGTAATCAATTCCTTCAGGGTTGTGATTAGAGTCCACAACACCAATGATAGGCAAGCGCAAAGTACGCGCCTCTCTGACAGCATTTTTTTCATGACCAATATCGACAACAAAAACAACATCGGGAATGCTTCCAAGATCTTTAATTCCGCCAAGACTTCTCTCTAACTTCTCCATTTCTCTTGTCATTACTAGGGCTTCTTTTTTTGTAAATTGTGCGAAGTTTTCTTCTGCAAGAAACTCTAAATCCTTAAGTCGCTTTATTGAAGCCTTAATGGTTTTATAGTTTGTCATCATTCCGCCTAACCAGCGGTGATTAACGTAAGGCATTCCACATCGAATTGCCTCTTCTTTGATAATGTTGCTTGCCGCTCTCTTTGTCCCAACAAAAAGGATAGACCCTCCCTGTGCAGCAGTTTTGCTTGCAAAATTTAGAACATCATTAAATTGCGGTAATGTTTTTTCAAGATTAATTATGTGAACACCATTTCGTGTTCCGTAGATATAAGGCTCCATTTTTGGGTGCCAAAAACGAGACCTGTGGCCGAAGTGTACACCGGCCTCTAACATTTTTTTCATTGACGCTTTCGCCATACTTTTCTCCTGGGTTAAGACTTCCACATTGCCTATTAGCCAACCCCTTTTAAAGGGCACCCTGACTAATATTGGGGCTCTGTGTGATACGTTAAATTACTAGTCTTGCAATTACAAAACTAGACCGCTTCCAGCCAAATTGCTGAAAGGCGACAATTATCCCATATTTTTTTGAAATAAGCAAAGCCTATTTGGCTATGATTTACTCTCGTGGCACGGTGCGCAGCATATGCTCATAAACCAAACAATTTAAAAAAACACGCTTTATAATTATATCTTTTGAAAAAACTATTGCCAAATACTGGTTATGATAGTACTTAGGCCTAAAAAAAGGGGAGGCTCTAAATTACAAATTTGATTTTATGCTATGAAGGTTGCTATTATTGGAAGCGGAATATCCGGCTTAACGGCGGCATATCTGCTACATAAAGAACACGATGTCATTGTTTTTGAGGCAAACGATTACGTTGGCGGCCACTCACATACCCATGAAATTAAACAGAATGATAAGGCCTGGAATGTGGATTCAGGCTTTATTGTTTATAACGAAAAAACCTATCCAAACTTTATAAGTCTATTGCAGAAACTAAAAGTTGAGACTCAAAAAACCTCAATGGGCTTCAGTGTAAAGGCGCCTTCAAAAAGTCTTGAGTACTCAGGCGACTCTTTGAATACGATTTTTGCCCAACGAAAAAATTTATTTAAATTCTCATTCCTGACGATGCTCAAAGACGTTCTTCGCTTTAACCGGCTTGCAATTAAAGAGCTTTCAAAAGTTGATCAGTCAACAACAATCAATGATTTTCTAAAAATACATAATTTTAGTAGCCACTTTATTGAGAACTATATTATTCCAATGGGAGCAGCAATTTGGTCCACTGCTGCTAATAAAACTACAAAAATGCCAGCAGCTTTTTATATTCGTTTTTTTAAGAACCACGGCCTCCTCCAAATATTTAATCGGCCTCAGTGGTACGTAATTAAGGGCGGATCAAAAGCTTATGTTCAAAAGTTAATTGAGGGCTTTAAAGAAAATATTTTTCTTTCTTCGCCAGTAAAGGCAGTTTTTAGAAGCTCAGACGGCGTTAAAATTTATTGTGACAACAGCCAGGAGCCTCAGCAGTTTGACAAGGTTATATTTGCTACGCACAGTGATCAGGCCCTAGCTTTGCTGAAAGATCCGAGCGATAACGAATCATCAGTGTTGGGCGCACTGCCTTATCAAAAAAACTTAGCAATACTACATACCGATACCTCGATAATGCCAAAAACCAAGAGAACCTGGTCAAGCTGGAATTATTTGCTAAGCGGCGATAAAGGCAAACCAGTAACACTCACCTATAATATGAATATCCTACAGTCGCTAGATGCCAAGCCCGACTTCTTGGTAACGCTTAATAGCAGCGCTGAGATTGACCCCGCTAAAATAATTAAAAAGATTGAATACCAACACCCTCTCTTTACAGTTGATGGAGTCAAGGCGCAGAGGAGAAAAAAACAGATTAGTGGGGTTAATAATACATTTTATTGCGGCGCATACTGGGGTAACGGCTTTCATGAAGATGGAGTTAATAGTGCTCTTGAGGTTTGCAAGGATTTTGGAGTATTCTTATGAGCCTCTCTAAAGAGCATCATCTATACTGGGGCACCATCAGCCATCATCGACACACCCCATTTAATCGGTTTTTTAGCTACCCTATTTTTATGGCATATGTTGATATTTCAGCCCTCGCCTCAACGATGAAGCCGTCTTTGCTCTGGAACATCAATAAGCCAGCGATTGTCTCATTTAGAAGAAAAGACTATCACGGGAATCCCTCAATGGGGCTTGAAAGTGAAGTAAGAAAAACCCTTCTTGAAAAAACGGGCAAACAGTTTAAAGGCCCAATAAGGCTTCTCACACATTTAAGATATTTTGGACATTGCTTTAACCCTGTTAGCTTCTATTATTGTTTCGATGAGAAAGATAGAAAAGTTGAAGCTATAATGGCCGAGGTTACAAACACACCGTGGAAAGAGAGACATTCTTATGTGATACATGAGAAATTAGATGGAGATAAGAAGATGAGCTTTACTGCAAGCCCAAAAAAACAGTTCCATGTTAGCCCTTTTTGGGGAATGGACCATGAGTATGAGTGGTTTTTTTCTAATCCAGAAGAAGCCTTAAATGTCGTCATGAAAAATTATAAAGACGGGGAAAAGGTATTTAACGTTGCGCTCAATCTTAAGAGGCGAGCATTTAACAATAAGGGCCTACTTAAGGCTATTCTGAGGTTTCCTCTCGCAACATTTGTTGTGGTTTATAGAATACATTTGCAGGCCCTGGTGCTTCTGATTAGAAGGGCGCCTTTTTTCACTCACCCAGACAAACTATGACCAAAGAAAAACAAAATAAAGATAAGTTTTCTGTTGAAAGTTTAGCTGATAGTATTCAAAAAAAGCAAAAAAGGTTTCGAACGGCTTCTTTTTTTAAAAGCGCTTTGTTTAGAAAACTAAAAAGCATTACTAGTGGAGAACTAACCATTATTGATGGCGTCAAAAAATATACTTTTGGCAATTCTAGCACTGAACTTAAAGCAGAGCTTGAGGTATTCTCGCAAGAGTTTTATGTTTTTTTGGGAAGCGGAGGCACGAATGGTGCGGCAGAGGCGTACACTGCTGGATACTGGAGCTCTAATAACCTTGTTGACTTAATTCGACTTATCATAAAAAATAAAAACACCTTGCTTGTCTTGGAGTCAGGATTAGCAAGATTGGCTAACCCAATTACAAAATTTATTCAT
>CABXNH010000008.1 GCA_902513495.1 uncultured Gammaproteobacteria bacterium | reverse complement strand
AGTTGAACGTAAAGACTTGACATCTGGTTCGACTTGGCATGCAGCTGGACTATTGCCTCTATTTAATATGAGTTACTCAGTTGGAAAACTGCACCAATACTCCGTTGATTTCTATCATGAACTCGAAAAAGAAACTGGTATGAATGTTGGCTTTAGTGTCGTCTCAAATATTCGTTTAGCAAATTGCCAGGACCGAATGGATGAATATAAATATTATTCTGGTGTTGGAAGCACCGTAGGTGTCGATGTTAAATTTTTAACCCCAGATGAAGTGAAAGAGGTTTGGCCTTTATGCAATACTGAGGGCCTAGTTGGAGCAATTCAGCATCCAGATGATGGCTACATTCAGCCAGCAGACTTAACCCAAGCTTTATGTAAAGGAGCTAGAAATCGTGGCGCTGAAATCTATGAAAACACCATAGTCACAGACTTAGAACAGCAAAAAGACCACACCTGGGTAGTTAAGACTGATAAAGGCGATATAGCATGCGAACACATTGTGTCATGTACCGGAAGTTTTGCAAGAAAGACTGGTGAAATGGTGGGGCTCGATGTGCCTGTTATTCCTGTAGAACATCAGTTCCTTGTCACTGAGCCACACCCTGACATTTTAAAAAGAAAGAAACAGGGTCTTCCTGAAATGGCTGTTCTCCGTGAATCAGATGCAGCGTATTACCTCCGCGAAGAGGCTGGCGGAATGATCTTAGGTATCTATGAAAAAGGAGCCCCAGCATGCTACGTTGATGGACCAAGCGATGACTGTAAGTACGAGTTATTTAATGGTGAACTTGACCGCTTAATGCCCCACATTGATGCATGCATCAATCGTGTTCCAGCTTTTGGTGAGGTGGGAATTAAGGAAATATATAATGGTGCAATTGCCTACACTCCAGATGGCAACCCAATTGTTGGGCCTGCGCCAGGACTAAATAACTTCTGGCTGAACGAAGGACATAGTTTTGGAATAACTGCTGCTGGTGGTGCCGGCTGGCAGCTTGCAGAGTGGATGGTAGACGGCGAGCCAACAGTCGACATGATGGGCGTGGATCCACGTCGATTTGGCCCCTACGCTACCCGTGGATATTTGAAAGAAAAGAATGAGGAAGCGTACGCAAATGTTTTCACTACTCACTATCCTGACGAAGAGAGAAGTGCTGCAAGGCCCCTCAAAACTGCGCCATGCTATGATCGAATGAAAGATTTGGGCGCGGTATTTGGATCCGTTTATGGTTGGGAGCGTCCAAACTGGTTTATGCCAAGTGCAGATTATTCACTAACTGCTGAAGATTTAAATCAGGCAGACCCTTCAAAAGTTATTCTCAACAAAAACCACTCTAAAGCTTTAGATGATGGACGTATTGTTGAGAAGAATTCCTTTCGTCGCTCCAACTATTTCGAGCATGTTGGGAATGAATGTAGGCATGTTAATGAAAAGGTGGGGCTTCTTGATATGTCGGCCTTTGCTAAGTGTGTTGTCAAAGGGCCTGGAGCAGAGGATTGGTTAGAATATATCTTTGCTAACAAGATGCCCAAAACTATCGGCAGAATTAGCCTTGTTCATATGCTTTCTCTAAACGGTGGAGTCCGATCAGAATTTACGGTTTATAAAACCGGCCCACAAAGCTATTATTTAGTCTCTGCTGGTGCTTTTGAAACACATGACCATGATTATTTATTCAAACTTGCTCCCAAGGATGGAACTGTCAGCATTCAGAGAGTAACAACACAAACAGGTGTTCTTGTATTGGCAGGACCAAGATCTCGAGATGTCCTTCAAAAACTTACTGACACTAACTTATCAAACGAAAACTTTAAGTGGTTAACTGGTAAAAAAATCAATGTTGGGTATGCCTCAGCAGAAGCACTCCGTGTTAACTTCGTTGGTGAATTAGGCTGGGAGCTTCATCATCCAATTGAGATGCAAAATTATATCTTCGATCAAGTGATGGAAGCTGGCGCTGAATTTGATATAAAGCCTTTTGGTATTCGTGCAATGGACAGCATGCGTCTTGAAAAATCGTACCGCCTTATTCCGAGAGAAATGTCAATTGAGTATTCTGCCTATGAGTCTGGGTTAGATCGTTTTGTAAGGCTGGATAAAGAAAACGATTTTATTGGTAAGAAAGCTTTGAAAGATTGGCAAGAACGAGGCGCTTCTAATGGTTTTGTAACTATGGAAGTGCTTGGCATTGTTGATGCAGATGCTCGCGGCTCTGAAGCTATTTACAAGAATGGTGAAGTTGTTGGAAGGGCAACATCAGGTGGCTTTGGTTGGCGTTGTGGCAAGTCTCTAGTGCTAGGTCTTGTAAAGAAAGACCTGACTGCCATTGGAACTGAACTTGAAATTGAAATACTGGGTGAGAAATATATGTCAGTTGTAATAGAAGAGTCACCGTTTGATCCGACTAACGAAAGTTTAAGGTCTTAAATAAATATGTCTCTAATTAAAGCTAAATCGAAGCTTCATGAGCAAATGGTGACTTGGCGCCGCCATATACATAAGCACCCAGAGCTAAGCTTTGAAGAGGAGATGACGAGTGACTTCATAGCTTCTGTTTTAGAGTCAAATAATATTGAAATGCACCGCGGTCTTGCAGTTACAGGGATAGTTGCGACTGTTCATGGGGCAAAAAAAGGCAAGGTTATTGGACTGCGTGCTGACATGGATGCGCTTCCGATTCAAGAGAGGAATGAGTTTAGTCATAAGTCGATTCATAACGGAAAGATGCACGCTTGTGGACATGATGGCCATTCAACAATGCTTCTTGGAGCTGCTCTTTATTTAAAAGAGAATAATAATTTTTCTGGTACCGTTCATTTTATTTTTCAGCCTGCAGAAGAGGGCGGAGGTGGTGGACGCGTCATGGTTGAAGAAGGCATATTTGAAAAATTTCCCTGCGAGGCGGTTTATGGGATGCATAATTGGCCAGGTATGGCTGAAGGTCAGTTTGCCGTTCATGACACTGCAGTGATGGCCGCAAATGAAACTCTCAAGATTACAATTAAAGGGAAGGGTGGTCATGCTGCTATGCCAGATCAATGCATTGATCCAATAGTTATAGGATCTCAAATTATTACAGCGCTTCAAAGTGTCGTTTCAAGAAATGTTGCACCGCTAGATTCTGCAGTAGTCAGCATTACAATGGTTGATGCTGGTTTCGTATCTAATGTCATTCCAAACGAAATGAACTTAACTGGATCTCTTAGATACTTTAAATCCGAAGTGGGCAATGAAGTAAAGGAAAAAATTAAGAGTATCGCTAAAGGTATAAGTGAGTCTATGGGAGCAACGACATCATTCAGCTCCGTTCCAAATTATCCTGCAACAGTAAATACTCCAAAGCATGCTATGCTCTGTGCCCTAGCTGCTGAAGAGGTTGTAGGTAGTGAAAATGTTTTAAGGAATGAGAAGCCTAGTATGGGTTCAGAAGATTTTTCATTTTTACTTAATGCATCTGAAGGTGCTTACATTTGGATCGGTAACGGTCTCGTTTCAGAAGATGGACCGGAAGGTGGATGCATGCTTCACAATACGCAGTATGATTTTAATGACGAAATCCTTCCTCTAGGAAGCAGCTACTGGGTGGCGTTAGTCAAGGAAATCCTAAAGTAATTTTTTAAAAGGTTTAGTGTATGTTTTCTAAGGCAATTGTTAGAATTCCTGGGAAAAGCCTAATTAATGGCTTGACTGATTCTATACACCTTGGATCTCCAGATTATCAAAAAGCCATCATTCAGCATAAGGCCTATATAGAGGCTCTTCAATCATGCGGCCTTGAGGTGCATGTGTTAGAATCTTGTGAAGATTATCCTGACTCAACTTTTGTAGAAGATGTAGCTCTTATAACACCAAAATGTGCTATTTTTACACGTCCAGGTGCCAAGTCCCGAAGAGGGGAGGTTGAACAAATTGAAACTGTTTTAAGGGGTCAATTTGATAATGTTGAGAGTGTTGAAGCGCCGGGAACTATAGAAGCGGGCGACATAATGATGGTTGATAGTCATTATTATATTGGGTTATCAGATAGAACAAATATTCAAGGCGCTGAACAAATCATTAGGATTCTTAGTAGGTATGGCTACACAGGTTCCACTGTAAATCTTAGGGAAGTTCTCCATCTTAAGACAGGCCTTTCTTATCTCGAAAATAACCTGTTAGTTATATGCGGTGAGTTCAAAGATGACCCTATTTTTTCAGGATTCGATCACATTGAGATACCTGAAGAAGAGAGTTATGCTGCAAATTGTATTTGGGTAAACAATAATGTTCTTATTCCAACTGGATACCCGCTTGCAAAAGACAAAATAAGTAGCACTGGGTATAACGTTATAGAGGTTGATGTTTCCGAATACAAAAAACTTGACGGTGGGTTGAGCTGCTTATCACTCAGATATTAAGAATCTCTCAACTAAAGTCAAATTTTTAGTGCTTAAAATGACGCATTCCTGTAAATACCATAGCAATTCCATGCTCATTCGCTGCTGAGATTACTTCGTCATCACGCATTGACCCTCCTGGGTGAATAATTGCAGTGATTCCAACTTGAGCGGCTGCATCTATACCATCACGGAATGGAAAGAATGCGTCTGACGCCATGACGGAACCTTTTACCTCTAAGTTTTCATCGGCTGCTTTAATGCTAGCAATCTTCGCTGAATAAACTCTAGACATTTGACCTGCGCCAACACCTATAGTCATTTCATCTTTTGCATAGACGATTGCGTTTGACTTGACGTACTTTGCAACCTTCCATGCAAACAATAAATCTTTCATCTGAGATTCACTCGGACTTAAAGAGGTTACGCATTTCATATCAGATGGATTTAATAAGGTTAAGTCTTTATCTTGAATGAGGAGGCCGCCAGATATTTTTTTATAGTCAAACGATTGTTGTGCCTTTTCTAGATCACCACACTCTAGAACTCTAATATTTTCTTTTTGTAATAAAACAGATCTTGCGCCTTCAACAATCTTTGGGGCAATAATAACCTCCACAAACTGTTGGTTGATTATGCTCTGTGCGGTTTCTTTATCTAGCTCGCGGTTAAAAGCAATAATCCCACCAAATGCAGAGGTAGGGTCGGTAAGGTAGGCACTTTGATAGGCTTGGTAGATATTTTCTCTCGTTGCAACGCCACATGGATTTGCGTGTTTAATAATTACACAGCTTGGTTCCTCAAAATCTCGAACACACTCTAAAGCAGCATCTGCATCAGCTAGATTATTGAATGAAAGAGGTTTTCCTTGAATTTGGTTACTCGAAGAAACAGAGGCTTGAGTTTGATTTAGTTCTTTGTAAAAAGCTGCATTTTGATGAGGATTTTCACCGTAACGCATTGCTTGTGATTTGATGAATTGAAGATTTAATGTATTTGAAAAGCCATCATTCATGCGACCAAGATAATTAGCAATTGCGCCATCATATTGTGCTGTATGTTCAAACGTTTTTAGAGCTAATGACTTTCTCATTTCAAGAGTTGTGTCTCCATTACTGTCTATTGCATCGAGTATTAATTGATAATCAGAACTATCAACAATCACAGTGACTGAAACATGATTTTTTGCACTTGAGCGAAGCATTGCTGGCCCACCAATATCAATATTTTCAATGGCATCTTCTTCGGTACAGTTAGGATTATTAATGGTTTGCTGAAATGGATATAAATTAACAACAACTAAGTCGATTGGTTTAATATCATTACGTGACATTACCTCTTCATCCTTACCTCTTCTGGCTAAAATGCCACCATGAATCTTTGGGTTAAGAGTTTTGACGCGTCCTGCCATCATTTCAGGATAGCCAGTAAAGTCAGACACCTCTGTTACAGGAATATTATTGTCTTGAAGAAGTTTTGCAGTACCACCAGTAGATATAATTTCTATATTTAATGACGAGAGGCCTTTTGCAAATTCAGCGATTCCAGTTTTATCTGAAACGCTGATTAAAGCTCTTTTTATGGGCATTTTCTAGGGTTTATCGATGTAGAAATTTAAGGTTTAAATTATAAACTCTTACAAGTTGTAAAGGCTTACTTTTTTCTTTAGGGTAGCACGATTTATGCCGAGAACTCTAGCAGCTTCGCTTTGATTTTGATTGACTTTGTCAAGAACAAACTTAATAGTTGCTGACTCAGCTTGTTGAGTTACCATCTTAAAAACACCATTAGATGATTCGCCATTCAAGTCTGAGAAATACTTCTCAAGATTTTCTTTAATACAATCCTGTAAACCCCTTTGTTTCATATTGAATACAAAAATTCATGAAATTTCGAATATTGTTCAGAGTGATCGGACACTCTGTTAATGCTTGGCCAAAAAGCTAAACCTTTTTTTTGGTCAAGGTGCATAGAATACCAAAAAATATGCTTTCTGGATAGTTGTGTGCCCATTTTATAACCATAAAAATCATGAATTTGTGAAATATGGCCTAAAATCATCGGAATTTTTTTCTCTAATGCAGGGTCTTCTGAAAGTTCACCTGATGTTAGAAACTCATTAACTTGGCTAATCAGCCATGGGTTTCCTTGGGTAGCTCTTCCAAGCATCACAGCATCAGCGCCAGTATAGTCCAATATATCTTTCGCTTTTTTTGCTGAATCTATATCTCCATTTGCTACAACTGGAATTGACACTTGGTTAACAATCTTCTTGACTGTATCAAATTCAGCGTCTCCATTATACTTCTGTGACCTCGTTCTTCCATGTATTGCTATCATTTGTATACCATTATCTTCAGCAATTTTAGCGATTGTTGGTGCATTTTTATTTTCTTCATCCCAGCCTGTTCTCATTTTGAGTGTGACAGGTACTTCAACCGCATTTACGACAGATTTTAAAATATCTTCTACCAAAGCTTCATTCTGCATGAGAGCAGATCCAGCAGCCTTATTGCACACTTTTTTTGCTGGACATCCCATATTGATATCAATAATATCTGCTCCAAATTCAAGTGCTTTTATAGCTGAATCAGCAAGCTCATTAGCTTCTGATCCAGCTATCTGAATGCTGATTGGGAGTTGTTCAGAGTTAAAATCTAAGCGATGCTTTGATTTTTTTGAGTTTAGTAGATGTTTTTGAATGACAACCATTTCAGAGGTTGTAAGTCCAGCACCTTGTTCCCTGCATATCATTCTAAAAGGTTTATCACTAGTGCCCGCCATAGGTGCAAGCAGTACATTTGAAGTTAGTTTATGTGAGCCAATATTCATAAGGATATTAACTTAAAGCTTTTTCGTTTGCTTCTCAGCTTTCTTTTTAAGTCTTTTTTGCTTTAGTTTTGATAAATGGTCCACAAATAATATTCCATTTAAATGATCCATTTCATGCTGGATACAAACGGCAAGCATCTCGTTTGCTTCAACCTCGACTGATTGGCCAAGTTCGTTCAGGGCGCTAACTTTAATTTCATTAGCTCTTTTAACATTCTCGTAATAATTTGGCACTGAAAGGCAGCCCTCTTCCCACTCAATTTCACCATTTTTTTCAATTATCTCTGGATTTATTAGACAGAGTGGCTGATTACACTCTTCTGATACATCAATAACTATAAGGCGTTGATGAAAGTTAACCTGAGTAGCTGCCAGACCAATTCCTGGCGCATCATACATAGTCTCAAACATATCTTTAATTTGTTTTTTTATCTCGCTATTAACATTCTCAACTGGCTTTGCAACAGTTCTTAACCGTTTATCAGGGTATTTAAGGATTTCTAATATCATGATTTGATCATTACTGTGTTATGAGTCTTGCTCATTTTATTCGGATAATCTTGGTTATAGTGAAGTCCTCTACTCTCTTTTCTAGACAGGGCAGATTCTACAATAATTTTAGAAGTTTGAGCTAAGTTTCTCAATTCAATTAGATCCTCGGTTACAGTGTAAAGACGATAATACTCGTCTACCTCTTTATTGATTTGTTGAATTTTTAGATATGCCGAGTTGAGTCGATTGTTGCTTCGAACTATGCCAACAAAGTTCCACATGATGAGTCTTATTTCGTGCCATAAATGAGCTATAACAACTTTTTCTTTGGAAGGTGCGACTCTTGAGTCATCCCATTTTTCAATCTTAGCCAGTGTATTTTCTAAAGTGCTACCGTTGATATGATTGGCACAGGACTTCGCAAAAACTACACACTCAAGCAAAGAGTTGCTTGCCATTCTATTTGCCCCATGAACCCCAGTATGCGCCACTTCACCAACAGCATAAAGATTAGTTATGCTGCTTTGTGCATCTATATTTGTATTGACGCCACCACAAGTGTAATGTGCTGCAGGAACAACAGGTAGGGCTTCCTTAGAAATATCAATACCAAGTTCTTTGCAGCGCTGAGTGATTGTTGGAAATCTAGCTTTAATCCATTCTTTATCTTTGAATGAGAAATCTAGAAATACACAGTCATAACCATTAACCTTCATCTCATTGTCGATTGCTCTTGCAACTATATCCCTTGGCGCAAGTTCAAGTCGATCATCGTATTTGTGCATAAACTCTTTGCCATCAGGCAAAAGAAGTTTTGCACCTTCACCACGAAGTGTTTCTGATATTAGAAATGATTTGGCATGGGGATGAAACAGGCATGTAGGATGAAATTGTGTAAATTCCATGTTGGATATCTCGCATCCAGCTCTGTAAGCCATAGCAATACCATCTCCAGTTGAGGTGTCTGGGTTTGAAGTATATAAATAAGATTTTGAGGCGCCACCTGTTGCAAGAATAGTTTTTTTGGAGCTAAAGGTCACAACCTTCTTAGAGTTTTTGTCAAAAACATATGCGCCATGACACTTTTTATCCTTTACAACAAGATCGACAGCTACATATTCTTCAAAAAGTTCGATGTTGTCTTTTTGCTTTACCTTTGCAAGCAGGTTGACTTGGATCGATTGACCCGTTTTATCGGCAACATGAGCGACTCTTTTTGAGCTATGGCCACCTTCAGTAGTTAGATCATAGCTATTATTGATGTGAGAAAATTGAACTCCGGCGCTTTCAAGATCTTTAATGGCTTGAGGGGCCTGCTCTACCATAAACCTAATACTGTTTTCGTTACCAAGGTCAAAACCAGTATTAATAGTGTCTTCAATATGTGAAGCAAAATTATCTTCTGGGTCTAGGACAGCTGAAATACCACCTTGAGCATAATAAGATGAGCCTTCTAATATTTTATCTTTAGCAATGACCGCAATTGAGGTGTTATTTGAGAGCCGAACAGCACTCATTAATCCGGCAGCTCCGGAGCCTATAATTAGAACATCGAATTGATAATTTTTTGCCATAGTTTATTGTCACAAAAAGACACAAAATTAAAAAATATTAAAATATTTTTTATATATAATTTGCCGCAAGTTAAAAACTACTATATTTAACTTATTTCTCCTTTTAATAGTAGACTAACCCCACACTCTTATTCGAGGTGGGGTTTTTTATTTTAAGGATGTATATTATTCATTTTTGGTTTAAAAAATACAAGCAATTTTGGCAGTAAAGTAAGATTTACGAATACAGCACTGAGCATTGCAATTGCCATAAAAATTCCAAAATATATGCTCGGGATAAAGTTTGATAATATCAAAACAAGAAATCCTATTGCAACCGTTGCTGCGGTATAAAACATAGAGACACCAATAGAGTTATGTGATCTATACATCGAAGTTACAAAGTCACCATCAACTAAAAGTTCTGATTTAAATCTACTAATATAATGTATGGCATTATCAATACCAATTCCTATAGCAATCGCTGCTATTGTGATTGTCATTATATCTAGCGGTATTCTTGCCAATCCCATTATTCCAAGAATTATTAAAGAAGGTATTGTGTTTGGAATTACCGCTATGAGTGCAATAGAGATAGACCTAAATACAATCAAAAAAAGCACAAATATAATTGTAAAAACAGTCAAGATAGTTTTGATTTGTGAAGAAAATAAACTTTGTAGAAGATTGTTGTAGAGTGAAAAGGTTCCAGTGAAATAAAACTCATCCTCGTTAAAGTAAAAGTTTTCAACTAATTCTTTTTTGACATCAATGATTAACTGGTTTCTGTCTAGGTCAGTGGTCGTTTCCTTGACTCTTGCAACGATTCTGATTTGATTAGTGTCGTCTGAAATGTGAGGCTTTAAAACTTGAGATTTTGCAAACTCAGGCATATTATTTTTGCCAAGAACAAGTAGAAAACCATTAGGCGCTTTACCATCATTTGATTCTTTGAGGACCTGCATAAAGGTATCAATTGATAAAACTTTTCCTATGCTGGGAATGCTGTCAAGGTACAGATGAACATCATGAAAGTCATCTCTGAGACTTGCATCTGCCCAGTAAGCACTTGCTAAATCATTAAAAACAATTTCAAGTGGAATCGTGCCTCCTAGCTCTTTATCAATGAAATTAAGTCCTTGATAAATTTCAGTGTCTTTTTTAAAGTAGTTAATAAAGCTATTCTCTACAGAGAGTTTATTTAAGCCAAAAATTGCAATAGCACTAACTACTGCTATACCAAAAAGAATATTTTTGCCGCCTTGATCTGTTGCAATAGCTAACTTTTGAAGGACATAAAATTGCCCAGTTTTGTGAGATGATTGAGAAACTGGAAAGAGCGTCATGACTATTGCAAAGCCTATAAATGACAACATAAACGCAACCGTTACACCAATACTCATCATTAAGCCGAAATCTATAACAGGCTGCACATGACTTGTGGTGAGTGAAGCAAATGCAGCTATGGTTGTGACCACTGTATAGAGGCATGGCCTAATCATTTCATTTAATGTTTTTCTTATCATTTCATCGTTACTAATAGCTGCTTGTTGACTTGATATTTCTCTATATCGAACAACTAAATGAATAATAACTGAAAGAGTCATCACAAGAAGAAGCGAAAAGAAATTAGCAGAAATTACCGTCACCTTCCAGCCTATGGCGCTAATCAACCCAGTCATAAACAAAGCACCAATGATGCTTATTGCAATTGGGATTAATACCCATCTAACCTTCTGAAAAAAGAGTGAAAGCATTAATGACATAACGAATACAACTGCAAGACTAAAGATAATTAAATCATTTTTTATGAAATCAATGACATCATTTCTAATCATTGGGACACCGCCCAAATAAAGTGTTGCGTTATTTTGATATTGACTCATTGTTGAACGAATCTCTTCTATTAGGAGCTTTAATGAATCATCATCTATTAGTTCTCTAGGATCATCAGTTTCAAGTGGGATTAATAAAGCTGTAGTTTTTAAATCAGAGCTGACAATATTGTTAGCGTATAGAGGGCTGTTTTGAAACTCTTTAGCAACAAGGCTTTGATCAGCCTTTCCGTTGTCAATAGTATAAACATCACTTGCTAGTTCAACCAATGAGAGCGGAGGTGATTGAAAAAGTGAAACATCTAGAATTGATATGACTGAATTAATTCCATCAATATCTAATAAATCATTCCTTAGTGACCCTAAATAAATCAATTGTTCTTTTGAGAGCACTGTTCCGTTTTTAGCTGTGTAGCTAATGATTAATGACTCATCGGAACCAAAAGTTTCTTGAGTTTCAAAGTAAAGCTCTAGGTTGTTATCACCATCTAAAGATAATGATTCTGAAGAAGCGTCAAGGGAGAAATGCTGAATCTGAAAAAATGATGAACCAATAATAACTAAAAATGCCAATAAGGACCAAGCAGGTTTTTTAGTTAAAAAATTTAAAATTGAATTAAGCATGACTGCCTATTCCAAATCAAAAAGAGAATTGTATAGGCGGTTCATGACCTTTCATGAATTCTAGATGAGTTTCAAAAAGAGATTTAGAATTCCAAAGAAGTTCAGTTTCTCTTGAAACAAGGGTGGCGTGCATTTGATTTTTTGAGCCCACGACAACAAATAATTTTCCACCTACTTTTAAAAGTTTTTTTAAATCATCCTCTATGTTGGGGAGGGCAGAACCAATGATAATTGTGTCAAACTGCCCCTCTTTGAAATTTGAACAGTCAAAAGCCTCATTAATAAGTGAAGTGTTGTTTAACTTGAGCTCTTCTATATTCTTTTTTGCTTTAACGTATAAGTCATGCTCAATTTCTATGCTTGTCACTGAGTTTGATAGTTTTGCTAGAACTGATGTTAAGTAGCCGCTTCCAGTGCCAACCTCTAGAATATCTTCATTGCCTTGAAGATTAAGACTATCTAAAATTCTTCCTTCTATTTTTGGAGAAAGCATCTTGTCTGACTCATTGAGGGGTATTTCGATATCTGCAAACACGAGTTTTTGATACTTCTCAGGCACAAAGTTCTCCCGTGGAATGTCTGAAAGTGCTTGATTAGCTCTTACATTTAGGCCACCCCAAGGCCTTATTTGTTGCTCAATCACATTTTTTCTTGCTTCTTGAATATCCATATTTAACCTACTTTCTTTTTCTTGGTGGCATTAAGTCTGTGATTGTTCCTTCAGCCATTTCTGCTGCAAACGCAGTAGTCTCTGATAATGTTGGGTGAGCATGAATAGTTAAAGCAATATCACTCATATCACAGCCCATTTCAATTGCTAGGCTGGCCTCTGCGATTAAGTCGCCTGCATTTGTTCCACATATACCCATGCCGAGAATCTTACCTGATTTAGAATCAAAAAGGCTTTTTGATACCCCTTCAGTTCTTCCAATACTCAAACTTCTTCCAGATGCAGCCCACGGAAAAACGCCTTTTTCGAACTCTATACCAGCTTCTTTGAGCTCTTTTTCAGTTTTGCCTGTCCAGGCAACCTCTGGATCTGTATAAGCCACAGAAGGAATAGTCAGAGCATCAAAACCAGATTTTTCACCACAGATAACTTCAGCGGCAACTTTAGCCTCATGAACTGCCTTATGGGCAAGCATTGGTTGACCAACAACATCCCCAATTGCGTAGATATTTTCAACATTAGTTTTCATTTGTTTGTTTGTTTCAATGAAGCCATTGTCATTAATATTAATACCAGCTTTTTCGGCATCTATGAGCTTTCCATTTGGTGTTCTTCCAACTGCAACTAAGACCTTATCAAAAGTATCTGACTCAGGTGCGTCTTTGCCTTCAAAAACCACCTTAATGCCTTTCTTTAATGGAGACATTGAAGTGACTTTAGTATTTAAAAAGATATTTGCATAATTTTTCTTGGCTTTCTTAAAGAGTGGATTAACAATATCTTTGTCAGCAGCAGGAATGATTTGACCTCCGAGTTCAACAATTGTAATTTCAGTGCCAAGAGCATCATAAATTGTAGCCATTTCTAGGCCAATAATCCCACCACCAACAACTAGCATTCGTTTTGGTATATCATCCAATAGAAGAGCGTCAGTCGAATCCATAACTCTTTTATCCTCAAAAGGAAACATAGGGAACTTAGTAACCCTTGATCCTACAGATATAATGCACTGTTCAAATTCAATAACTTCATCAGTCCCATCAATGCTAACTTGATTTTTAGATAAGAATTTGGCATATCCAGTAATAACTTTTACTTTTCTTGCTTTGGCAAGTGCCTGGATGCCACCTGTAAGTTTGTTAACTATGTCGTCTTTATTTTTTTTAACACCGTCAAGATCAATTTTAGGCTTTGAAAAAGTTATCCCAAGTTCACTTGCATGCTTACTTTCATTAATTACTTCAGCTGTATGAAGGAGTGATTTGGATGGAATACAACCAACATTGAGACAAACTCCACCTAATGATTCGTGGCGCTCAATCAGAGTCACTTCTTTTCCTAAGTCTGCAGCTCTAAAAGCTGCAGTATAGCCGCCAGGACCAGATCCAATAACTAAAACTTGAGTTTTAATCATAATAACATCTCCATAATATTACTTAAGACTTGATTTAGTTCAGCCATAAACCTTGCTCCTTCGGCGCCATCAATTACTCTATGGTCATAAGAAAGTGCCAAAGGAATCATCGCAGTTGGCTCAAAAGAGCTCCCATTCCAAATAGGTTTAATTTGAGTTTTTGACGCACCTAAAATTGCAACTTCAGGGGAGTTAATTATTGGCGTGAATTGTGTTCCACCGATCCCGCCTAAACTGGATATTGTGAAACCAGCACCCTTCATTTCACTTGAATTAAGTTTACCTTCTCTTGCTCTCAAAGAAATATCTGCAAGCTCTTCTGAAAGTTCAATCAGTGACTTTTTATTAACATCTTTAACAACTGGAACTAGAAGACCATTTGGAGTATCCACAGCTATTCCTAGATTGAAATATTTCTTAAGTATGAGATTTTCACCACCTTCATCCAAAGAGGCATTGAAATTGGGATGACGCTTTAATACTTGAACAACTGCCTTCATAATAAAAACTAGAGGGCTTAATTTGATATTTCTTTCTTTTTGATGCTTACGAAATTTTTCTAACTGATCGATATTTACTTCATCAAATTGGGTGACATGTGGGATTGTATTCCAGCAATTAGAAAGATGTTTGCCAGACAATTTCTTGATTCTTGATAAAGGGATTGTCTCCACTTCTTCATTCGAAGTTCCGTGAGTGACGAGCTCTTTTACAAAGGATTTTAAATCTTCCTCAAGAATCCTACCTTTTTTTCCTGTTCCATTTATTCTAGATAAACTCACTCCAAGTTCTCTAGCTAGTTTTCTAATTGAAGGGGATGCATGGGAGTTTAAATCTGTTATAAGTGAAACTTCATCATTTTGTTTTGCATTATCTTTTGATATCGTTGAGGTGATTGTTGGTTCTTCATCATCATTTGTCTTGTTATCAGATTTTTTAGGTTCTTCGGATGAGTCAATTACTTCATCTGTAGGAGCTGATTCAGTTTCAAGAGCCAGTATTAGGTCACCTTTCGCTACCTTATCTCCAACCTTTACTTCAAGGCTAGTGACCTTTCCTGAAAAGGGGGCTGGTATTTCCATTGTAGCTTTATCGGTCTCAAGTGTGATGATGCTGTCATTTTCATTTACAGTATCTCCAACCTTGACAAGAACTTCGATAACATCTACAGCATCGAAATCACCAATATCAGGTAACTCTACTTTTTTTTGGGTAGGCATTTGTACTATTAAATAGCTTTATATTTGAACAATGTAATTATCCCAAATTTACTCTATGAAAGGCGATTAATGTTAAAATTAATTTATATAGTAAATTGATAAATAATCCACATTCCCCTTAATTTTTTTTGCCTCCAGTCATTCATTTATGCCTCTCGCTCTTTCTACTGATAACCTAGCCAAAACATACTCCAATAATCTTGAAGCTTTAAAAGGTATCAATCTAAAAGTAGAGAAGGGAGATTTTTTTGCGTTATTGGGTTCCAATGGCGCTGGCAAAACAACAGCAATTGGAATCATCTCTGGACTGTTAAAAAGTACTTCTGGGGAAGTAGTAATCGATGGATTGAATCAAAAAAAGCATGTGAATGAAATTAAGCAAATGATTGGCCTGATGCCTCAAGAGTTTAATTTTAATCCTCATGAGCCAAATATCGAGATTTTAATTAACCAGGGTGGTTATTTTGGCATCCCTAGAAAAGAAGCTAAAACTCAGGCTGAAATTCTTTTAAAAAAAATGGAATTATGGGACAGGCGTTTTGATGTTGCTCAGTCTCTATCTGGAGGAATGAAAAGGCGATTAATGCTTGCAAGAGCCTTAATGCATAAGCCTAAAATTTTGATTTTAGATGAGCCAACAGCTGGAGTTGATGTTGAGATACGACAATCGATGTGGCATTATCTAACGCAGCTCAATAATGAGGGCATGACTATCATCTTGACTACCCACTATTTGGAAGAGGCTGAGTCCTTGTGCAGAAATATTGCAATTCTTAATAATGGTGTTTTGGTTGAGCAATCTAATATGAAAAAACTCCTCTCTAAAGCGAAGAGGCAAGTAATTATTATTGATACTGTTGAAAAGTTATCTGAGAATATTGAAATAAGTAACTGCGATTGTGAGGTAATAGATGAAAATACATTACAAGTTTCTCAAGGCGAAGGTATAACAATCTCTGATGTAATATCGGCTCTAAAAGCTCAAAATATAAATGTTTCTCATCTGAGAAGCTCTCAAAATCGCTTAGAGTCACTTTTTTTATCACTGACTAGCTAATTTATGTGGATTGCATATAAGACTATTGTTATTAAAGAGATACTGAGGTTTTCCAGAATTTGGGTTCAAACAATAGTGCCACCAGTGATAACAACCTCACTTTACTTGCTTATTTTTGGCGGACTGATGGGATCAAGAATAGGCCAGATGCGGGGGATTGATTATCTTGATTTCATCGTTCCTGGAATCATTTTAATGACAGTAATTATGCAATCATATGCAAATACGGTGTCCTCATTCTTTATGACAAAATACAATAATAGCTTTGAAGAATTACTGGTATCTACTACACCAAATTGGGTGATATTATTAGGCTTTGTGAGTGGTGGTGTTGCTAGAGGATTCTGTGTTGGCGCAGCTGTAACATTTACAATTTCTTTTTTTGTAGAAATTAAAATTTATAGCCTGTTAATAATTGCAGTAACTTTCTTTTTAACATCAATTATGTTTGCATTAGCTGGCTTCATCAATGCTGTTTTCGCGAAGACCTTTGATGATATTTCTATAATTCCAAACTTTGTTCTATTGCCACTAACCTATCTTAGTGGAATGTTCTATAGTATTGATATTTTGCCTAGCTTCTGGCAGGGTTTGTCAGTATTTAATCCTATCTTTTATATGATGGATTCTTTCAGGTTAGGTTTTTTAGGTATAGGATCTGTAGAACTATGGAAGGCTTTTTTAGTGCCTATATTTATGATAATTGTTTTAGCCTTTGCCGCTAATTTCATGCTCAATCGTGGTGTAAGTATTAAGACAGAGTGATTTAGATCCTCTACAACCCCTATTCCTACAACATATCCTAAAAAGTTTGTATTAACTTTGTATTAAAATAATCAGTTAAAAGTGGTGTACACTTTAAGTATCGGATTAAAATAATCAAAAAATCAATAGAAAATGACTTGTATGTTCTTTAATCCAAATAGTCGCAAGTGAAGAAGTTAGTTTATATTATTAGAATTTAATACAAGCTTTTCCTGAATAATATAAAATCAAGTTGGTATTAATAAATATTCTAGGAGATGATGATATGGCTGTAGATAAAAAGTATATACAAGATCAATTGGATAATCTTGACTCAAAACGACGACTCGGGGTTGGCAAAGAATTAAAACACCTCCATGAGGTAATCAACGAAGGAGAAAACATTCTTGGTCATACCCGCGGTTTTTACGATGGCAATACCTGGTTAATTTGTGTGACTGATAGACGACTTCTGTTTGTTGACAAGGGAATGGTGTCTGGGATGAAGTCGACAGAAATTCCGCTTGATAGTGTTGGGTCTGTTAACTATCAGACAAAGGCGCTTGGTGGAAATATTACCGTCACTGCTGCTGGTACAGATAGACATATTGGAAAGATGAAGAAGGGCGATGTTAAGGATATTGCTAACATAATTTCAGAAGCGGCAGCAAAAATGAAACAGCAAACTGCTGCTCCAGCGGCAGCACCGGCGGTATCTGCAATGGATGAACTGAAAAAACTTGCAGAATTAAAAGAGGCTGGAGTCCTTTCGGAAGAAGAATTTAACGAACAGAAAACAAAACTACTAGGTTAATTGCAATGTGATCAACAGTATTAAAACAGCTGAATTTAGGTGACCCGAATGAAGATTTTAGCCAGAACCTTGGTATTCCTCGTACTAGTGTTACCACCTCCTATCGTTTCAATCCAAGCTTTGGCTGAAGACTCAGAAAAGAACTCGTGGCTTAAGGATCTGTATACACAGGCAGACGATGCTCTTTCAACAGCAGGGGAGCTGACTAAGAAAACGTGGGAAGTTGGAATCAAAGTTGGGGATCAGATTGCCAGTTTCAGCTCGGAACAATTATCTGAATTATCAACAGTAGTAGAAAATCAATTATCAAATCTAGAATCGACATCTGTTTCAAAGGTCGACATCGAGCAAAAATTCTATGAACTACGTCTATTTGTTGATGATCTTACCGAGCTCAAGGAAAAAGAAAGAGAAGCTCCTGATTTTGCTTTACTATCTAAGACCAAGAAAGACTACAGAATAAAAATGGATGAAGTTCTAAAAGAATTAGAACCGATTCTTTTCGATGGTGAAGTAATGGGATATTCGACGAAAATTCGAAAAGCACAAATCCAGATTAAAGTCTTGCGATCCGAAATATTTGACCTAAAAGAAAAGAAACTATTTGCCGATTTGGATGATAAAGATGAATTTGATGGAAAAATTGATAAGCGAGTGAAAGGAGTCAAATCATTAGAGACATTGATTGGGAAACTTGAGTATGACTTGATGAAAAAGTTTCACAGGTTAGGCATTGATCTTTCAATAAATCAAGTTAGGGTAATAACGAAGAGAGTTGACGGTGATGATTTAGCCCATACATTGGCAGTTTTCGATGTTACGAGGCAGATTTCTTCAACGTTAGCAGAGTTGATGGAAAATGCAGATTACGATCCAGAATATGCCAGACGATACTACGGTATTTATGTCGTTATGGCGGAAATGGTGCTTTACTCACAAAGATTGTACGTCAAGAAAATAAACGAGATTTACCTGGTTGCACTAGATCAATTAAAAAGGGATATAAAAGATGCTATCAACTTTGCTGAGAAGAGTATCTCAAAACAAAAGAATGAGGCAAATGTGAAGATACTGAAACAGAATATAGAGTCGAACAAATTTTCAAATGAAGTTGTTGATATGTACCGAGAGATATTGTTAGCTCAAGAGGAAAACCTTAAAAAGGCGATGAAAGATTCAAAAAATAACGTAGATGTAGCTTATTCTACATTTGATACCGTAACGATATCATCGAATCTAGTAAATCTCATTGATACCACTCAAGATGAGTTTAATAAAGTTATGAACATGCAAATTCCACAGATTGTTCCATTTGAAAACAAAATTCTTGAGGAGAGATTTATTGACATTTCGAATAGAATATCAGTGGATTAAAAACGTTTAAGCCACCACATATACCTTAGTCTTGATACTTCCCCTGTCCTCAATCGTTGATTTGACAACATTCTTGTAAAAGTTTGTACCAAAGTTTGTATTAACGAGAACATAAATACTCTACCTATTAGGGGAAATGTGAGAGTTTGTATTAACTTTGCATTTAGAGATTCCCTTTCATATCAACGATTTAATACTATGTAAGTATCAAGACTGAGTAGAAATGTAGCTCTATAAGTCTATCTCCGAAGGGGTTTTTTTACTAAGAGCCAATCACACCCTCTTCGCCATTCATAATTCTTCTAATATTCTCACGGTGAGTAAAGTAGATAAAAAGATTTATAAGAAAAATAACCATAGTTGCTCTAACATCATGATTGGTTATGAAATAAAAATATATCGGAGAGAGGAGTGTTGCAATTAAGGCTGCAATGGATGATACTTTTATTATTTTAGCAACGATAAGCCATATAATTGAAAATGTTAATCCTACAAGAAAATTTAACCCTATAAGTCCTCCAAGGTATGTTGCCACACCTTTGCCACCTTTAAATCCATAGTAAATTGGAAAAACATGTCCAAGAAAAGCACTAAGAAGAATAATTGTTAAATCAAACAAGTTTAGGCCAAAATAATGAGCAAGCAAGACAGGTATAGCCCCCTTAAGGCCATCAAATATAAGAACAAATGCTGCAACTTTTTTCCCGCCAATTCTAAGAACATTTGTAGCCCCTGGATTACTGGAGCCTGTGGTTCTTGGGTCAGGTAGATTGCAAATCTTACACATGATTATTGCACTTGAGATCGATCCAAGTAAGTAGCTACAAATTAAAAAATATAACAATAAATTCTCCTGTTATTTCTTGAAATGAAATTTCAATCTATCCGCGAATTATATCAATGTAAGCAATTTATTGTGGTTATTAGTGGATATCACAAAGGTATCATTAGAGTTTTAAATAAATTTATATTAATTATGGATATTGTTTTTGTTCAAGGTCTTAAAGTTGATACGGTAATAGGTATTTATGATTGGGAAAAGAACATTCGTCAAGATATTATTTTAGATATAGAGATGTCGTCTGATATTTCTGCCGCAGCAGAAACTGATCATATTGATCAGGCCCTTAACTATAAAAACGTCTGCAAACGAGTTGCCAGTTTTGTTCGTGAGTCAAAATTTGAACTGGTGGAAACTTTGGCAGAGAGAATTTGCCAGATCATTCTAAATGAATTTAATGTTAACTGGGTTAAATTAAAGCTTAATAAAGGTGAAGCAATTACTGGCGCTGAAGGAGTTGGAGTAATTATTGAGAGGTCAAAAAGTTAATGAGCCAGCTTCATCTTAATATTGGTTCAAACCAAGATAGACGTAAAAATATTCGTTTAGCACTAGCTCAGCTCCAATCTTTTTTTAATAAGATTACTACTTCTTCAATTTTTGAGAGTCCTTCTGAGGGTTTTAAGGGTAATGATTTTTATAATGTTGGGGTCAATGTTGAAACTCAAAAAAATCCATCTGAAGTTATAAATATTTTGCATCAAATTGAAGACTCACTTGGAAGAAATCGAAGGCTTCCAAAATTTTCTTCAAGGATTATTGACATTGACCTTGTTTTGTTTGATGACTTAATCGATGAAAAATTAAACATTCCTCGAAAAGATATTCTTAAGTACGCATTTGTCTTAGCTCCTCTTTTTGAACTTAATCCTGAAGGCATTCATCCCGAAATAAAAGTTCCTTATTCAAGCCTTTGGGAAGATTTTCAGAGTAATCAGAATTTTGATTTGCGCAAGTATAATATTGATAAACTATATAATTAATCTTATTTAAATTCGTTATCTGAAAGATAATTATTCATATAAATAATTCATGAGATTAAGCAAATTTATCTATAATTTATTTTTGAAATAAAAATGACCAATACTATGAAAAAAATAACAGCTCTAACCTCATTAATTGTTCTATCAGTTTTTGTTTTTTTTACCAACACGACTCAGGCGGAGTTTGTTGCTGGAAAAAATTATGTTGTTTTAGATAAGCCGGTAAAAACTGAAACTGGAGATCAGGTCGAAGTTAGAGAGTTGTTTTGGTATTTTTGCCCTCATTGTTTCTCTGTGCATCCTATGCTCGAAGATTGGATGCAGACTATGGACAGTTCAGCTCAATTAGTGCTTCAGCCAGCTGTTTTCCCTGGATGGGAGTACGGATCTACTTTTTATTATGTACTAGAGGAGTTGGGTGAGCTTGATCGATTACATTCTGCATTATTCAATGCGATTCATATTCAGAAATTGAACCTTAAAACTCAACAAGATTTTGTGACATGGTTAGCATTAAATGGAGTTGATGAAACGAAAGCAAATAAAGTTTACGAGTCATTTCCAGTCAAGGTTGCAGTTAACAAAGCAAAAGCTAATACATATAAGTACCGTATTACCGGGGTTCCAGCTTTCATTGTAAATGGCAAGTATATGGTTAACGCAACTAGTGCTGGTAGTGAAGAGAAGATTTTTGAAGTAATCGATTATTTAATTCAAAAAGAAACCCAATAATACATGGATAGGCCTAAAGCTGATTCAGTTTTAGTATTTTCGGGCTTAGATCCATCGGGTGCTGCTGGGATAGCTGCAGATATTGAGACTATCAATCAATTTGGACTTACTCCGCTTCCAATTATTACTATTCTAACCGCTCAAAATACTCAAAAAATAGATTCATTAGAGATTACAAACAATGAGCTATTGGAGCATCAGTTTAAGTTAATTGATGAGGATATGTTCTTCAATACAGTAAAAATTGGTCTTTTGGGATCATCCAGTCAAATTATCGCTATTGCTAAACTGCTTAATGATAGAAAACGACTGAATATTGTTCTAGATCCTATTTTAATTTCAGGAACCAATGAAAATTTAAGTTCTACTGAGATGATGGAAGTTATGAAAACTCAGCTTTTCCCTCTTTGTTTATTGCTAACACCAAATCTAGCTGAACTTAATGCTCTTGCTCCTGGTTTAGATGAACAAGCAGCAGTTGCGAGCCTCAATTGTCCCTGGATTCTTGTCACTACCTCTGATAGTTCAGAGGTTCAAATTGAGCATCGCCTTTATCATGAATCTAAGCTCTTCAAAAAGTTCACTTATGATAAATTACCAAATAAATATCACGGTTCAGGCTGCACCCTGTCTAGTGCAATTTCTGCTTCTATTGCTAGCGGTGATGATGTTGATGTGGCTTGTAGTAAGGCACTTGAGTATACTTATCAATGTCTATTGAACGCAAAAAAGCTTGGTAAAATGCAATATCATCCGAACAGAACTTCATCTAAACCAATATGACCTTTATTGAACAATGGCTAAGATCTGATATAAAAAATATCGATGCTTATCATGTCCCTGTCTCAAAGGATATGATCAAGTTAGATGCAATGGAGAGTCCTTTTGGGGTGCCTGAAAACTTGAAAGTTGAATTCTTGAAACGCATCGAACAGTCTGAGGTCAATAGGTATCCTGAGGCTGATCCGAGTGAACTTAAAGATACTCTTAGAGCCTTAATGGATATTCCGGATGAGTTTGGCATTCTTCTTGGAAATGGCTCGGATGAGCTAATTCAGCTTCTAGCACTTGCTTGTAGTAAAAATGATTTAATAATGAGCTTTGAGCCAAGTTTTGTGATGTATGAAATGGTATCAAAGTACGTTCATTTAGACTACTTCGGGGTTTCATTAGATTCTAATTTTGACATTAAATTAAGCGAAGCACTTTTGGTCATCGAAAGAGAGAAGCCAAAGATAATTTTTATTGCTTATCCTAATAACCCGACAGGCAATTCCTTTGATTATGACGCTATTATTAAAATTATTAAGTCAACTAGCGGCATGGTTGTTCTCGATGAGGCATACTACGCTTATTCAGACAAAAGTTTTTTATCCGAAATTTCAAATTTTCCTAACTTGCTAGTTTTAAGGACAATTTCAAAAATCGGTTTTGCTGGACTGAGGCTGGGCCTTTTAATTGGTGACCAAGAAACAATAGCACAATTGAACAAGTTGAGGCTTCCTTATAATATAAATGCCTTGACTCAAGCTAGTGTTAATTTTTTACTTAAAGATAAGCAACGAATTCTTGATAATGCGCAAATAATTATCGAAGAAAGAAGGCGCCTTACTCATGAGCTTTCATTATTTCCCAAATTCAAAGTCTACACCTCTCAAACCAATTTTATTCTTGTTCATTCTGATGATGCACAATCTCTGTATAGTGCCCTTAAAAAGAATGGGATATTAGTAAAATGCTTTTCTAAAAGCTCTGATTTGGCCAATTTCATTCGTATCAGTGTTAGTGAGCCAAGTCAGAATAACAGTCTTATAGATGCAATTAGGAATTACTATGGTTAATAGAGAGGAGCTAGATAATTATTGTAATAACTTCCTAAATGTAAAAAATTTTAAGGATTATGGACCTAATGGACTTCAAATTGAAGGGTCTGAGACTATTAATAAAATTGTAAGCGGCGTTAGTGCAAATCTAGATCTTATTGAGCGTGCAATTGAAGAAAAAGCGGATGCTATTTTTGTTCATCATGGTATTTTTTGGGAGAATGAATCTAATTTAATAACTGGCGCGAAGCGAAAGAAGATTGCCTTGCTGATTAATAACAATATCAATCTTTTTGGATACCACCTCCCACTCGATGATCATCCTGAAGTAGGAAATAATATTGAATTAGGTAGAATCCTTGGAATAAAAAAAATGAAACCAGTTGAAGATAGTTATCTTTGGCAGGGTGAATTAAAAACTGATTTAAAGAGTTTTTCGAGTTTAATTGAGAGAGAATTAGGAAGGGCGCCTCAGTTATTTGGCGAAATGAAAAAATCAATAAACAAGATTGCTTGGTGTACTGGCGGAGCGCAGGGTTTTATTGATGAAGCCATAAAACTTAAAGTTGACTTATTCTTGAGTGGAGAGGTATCTGAAAGAACGCCTGCAGCAGCAAAAGAAAATGGTATTACCTATATCTCAGCTGGACATCATGCAACCGAACGATTTGGAGTTCAGTCACTATGCAATCATCTTTGCTCTAAATTCAAATTGCAGCATCAATTTATTGAAGTCGATAATTCTGTTTAATTACAATGGAAACTTCCAAGATTTATCGAAAATCAGAGTATTTTCCTGATTTAAAGTAATAAATAGCTAAAAGTGTTGCATATATTTATGAATATTAAGTCTAGTACTTTATAATCTATAGTCTTTTTTACCTCTTAGAAAATTATGAGTCAAAAATATAACGTAGCCATTGTTGGAGCAACTGGTGCAGTTGGTGAAACTCTAATCTCAATTCTTGATCAGAGAAACTTTCCTATTGAAAATTTATACCCTTTAGCTTCAAAACGATCAGCTGGTAGCAAGGTCTCTTGCCAAGGCAAGTCATGGGTTGTTGAAGATCTTGATACTTTTGATTTTTCAAAGGTTCAAATTGGATTGTTTTCAGCTGGAGGAAGTATTTCTGAAAAATATGCCCCTATTGCAGCAAAACAAGGCTGTATTGTCATTGATAATACTTCACATTTTAGACGTGATGAGGATATCCCCCTAGTGGTTCCAGAAGTGAATCCTCATGCAATCGCTAACTATACAAATCGCAATATTATTGCTAATCCAAATTGTTCAACGATTCAGATGTTGGTTGCTCTTAAGCCAATATATGATGCAGTTGGCATCACCAGAATTAATGTTGCCACATATCAAGCAGTTTCAGGCAGTGGCAAAGAGGCAATTACAGAACTCACATCTCAAACTGCTAACTTACTCAATGGTAATGATGTTGAAGTTGAGGTCTACCCTAAGCAAATAGCATTTAATGCAATACCACACATAGATACTTTTCAAGAGAATGGATACACAAGAGAAGAAATGAAAATGGTCTGGGAGACACAAAAAATCTTCGAGGATGAAAGTATTCTGGTGAATCCGACAGCAGTAAGAATTCCAGTAGTATATGGTCATTCTGAGGCTGTTCATATAGAAACTAAGGAGAAAATTAGTGCAGACGACGCTAGGAATCTACTTGAAAAAGCTGATGGAGTGTTAGTGATGGATCAAAGAGAGGATGGCGGTTACGCAACTCCATTTTCTGAAGCGACTAACAATGATGCGACCTATGTTAGCAGGATAAGGGAAGACATTAGTTTGGATAATGGGTTAAATATGTGGGTTGTTTCGGATAACATTAGAAAAGGTGCGGCTCTGAACACAATTCAAATAGCTGAAATACTCATCAGAGACTATATTTCATAAGATAAAATTAAATTATGATTATAAAAGAGCGCAAAACAAACGAAACTGACATTAAAGTAAGTCTTGAGCTGTATGGCGTTGGTAATTCTAAAATTGAAACAGGTGTTCCATTTTTAGATCATATGTTAGATCAAATTGCTCGTCACGGATTGATGGATCTAACCGTAGACTGTCAAGGGGATACTGAAATTGATGATCATCACACAGTTGAAGATATCGGAATAACCATCGGACAGGCTTTTTTTGAGGCAGTGGGTGATAAAAAAGGACTGACTCGATATGGACACGCCTATGTGCCACTTGATGAGGCATTATCAAGAGTCGTTGTTGACTTATCAGGAAGACCGGGATTGGATCTCAGTGTAAAGTTTACAAGAGATAGAGTGGGCTCATTTGATCTTGATCTTATAAGAGAGTTTTTTCAGGGATTCGTTAATCACTCGTTGGTAACTCTTCATATTGATAATCTAAAGGGAATTAATTCGCATCATCAGGCTGAAACAGTGTTTAAGGCATTTGGTAGAGCGCTTCGAATGGCAATAACTCCAGATGAGAGGCAATCAAATATAATTCCCTCAACTAAGGGTTCACTATAGAAGGTTAACAGGAAGGGCAACATGCAGACAATTGCAATTGTTGACTATGGAATGGGAAATGTTCGTTCCGTTCAAAAAGCATTAGAATATGTCGCTCCGAATGATGAGTGCATTTTGACTAGCGACCCAAAAGTCATAAGAGATTCAGATAGAGTTGTATTCCCAGGGCAAGGAGCAATGGGATCTTGCATGAGAGCGCTTGAATCCAACGCACTGATAAATGAAATAAAATTATCTTCCGAATCGAAACCATTCTTAGGAATTTGTCTTGGGCTTCAGCTATTATTTGGGTATAGTGAAGAAAATAATGGCACAAATGGACTTTCAATAGTACCAGGAGAGGTGGTTAAATTTAGTAATAGTGATTTAAAAATACCACATATGGGTTGGAACAACGTTAATCAAGTTAAAAATCATCCACTTTGGTACAAAATTGATAATAATAGCCGTTTTTATAGTGTTCATAGTTATTACGTTAATCCGACTGACACTACCTGTGTGGTGGGAACAACAGAATATGGACATTCATTCGCTTCTGCAATAGCTATTGGAAAAGTATTTGCGGTTCAATTTCATCCTGAAAAATCACAAAGTGATGGTCTTCAATTGCTCAGAAATTTTGTTGAGTGGGTTTAATATATAAGAGTTCTTAGAAACCTATATATAGTATTAATCAATCTTTAAAGCTCCTTTAGAGCGTTAATGTACCCATCAAGATCAAAAGCTGCTTTATTTTTTTGAGCGTTGAAAATCATTTCTGCTATATGCTTCATCATCAAATGTTCTACTTCATGCTCATCTTTGATCTTTACTAAAAGTTTATTATGAATTCCTCTAATTCCTTTTGGCTGGTCCATTGTCAGCTGGTCTTGGAGAGTTAAATGCAGATTTATATGAAGAAATGGATTGGTTTTGCCTTGTTCGGGAAAATACTCGGAATTTAAGTTATTGATCAAGTTTTGATATTCTGGATGCTTTTCAACTATCTTGGCTAATTGCAGTTCCAACGGTTCTAGTTGTTCCTGTTTAGTATATTTTTCCCAGGCTTGTTTTAGATACTGCCTCTGCTTAGATCTGTCAGAAGTAAACACTTAATATTGTTTAAATATTTTTCTCTTCGTATTCACACAAATCCAGTAACGTGCAATCTTTGCAGTGCGGTGATCTTGCTTTACAGACATATCTACCATGAAGAATCATAAGATGGTGAGCTGGAACTTTGAATTCATCTGGTATAAATTTAATGAGTTTCTTTTCAACTTCCAAAACAGTTTTCCCAGATGCGATAGCAGTTCTGTTAGCGACTCTATATATGTGCGTATCTACTGCAATAGTTGGTTGACCAAATGCTGTATTTAGTACTACATTTGCAGTTTTTCTTCCAACACCAGGTAAAGCCTCAAGCTCCTTTCTAGTTTCCGGAACTTCAGAGTTATATTTATCAATCAATATTCTACAAGTCTGAATGATATGTTTTGCTTTTGAATTAAATAGACCTATCGATTTAATTGTTTCTCTTAGAGTGTCTTCACCAAGCTCAAATATAGTTTCTGGGGTATTTGCAAGAGGAAACAAGATATCCGTCACTTGATTAACACTTTTATCAGTAGCTTGTGCCGATAACGTAACAGCGACTAGGAGTTCAAACGATGTTGAGTAGTTAAGTTCGGTTGTTGGATTTGGTATTTGCTTTAAAAGCCTACCAAACATTTCACTTCTTGTTTCAGCGTTCATTTGAGCCTTTTTATTGATTAAACTATGGCCAAATATTATACTTAATTTTTACATGTTTATCAATAACTAGCTCTCACTATTAGATAAATGATTGTGCATAATCTTCAAGCTCTTTCCAAAGGTTTTCTCTTCCAGGATGGCTTTCCCTAAGGCTTTCTAGGCTTCTTTCAAAGCTATCAATTGAAAGAAATCCATTTTCACCACTCTGAATTCTGGCTTGAACTATTTCAAACCATTGTTCTTGTTCAAATTCATTCAGTAGTTGTGGATAGTTTCGTGCCTTAAAATTTAAAAATAACTTTACTAATTTTCTGTCTTCAAATGCCGGTAAATAATTAGCTAATTGAGTCGGTGAAAGATTTTGAATCTCATTACAAATTGCTCGATCATTGTTACTTATAAAGCCATCATATAAAGACTGGTCGACATCTCTGCATTGCTCTCTGTCAGAGTCAATATTGTAAATTGCATGTACTTTGTCTTCAATATGTTGTTTATTCTGTTGAATAAACCTCAAATTTTTCAGACATTTTTCCAAATTTAATTGAAATTTATCAATCAAAATTGGTGAGATTTTAAAGCTATCTGAATTTGGACTGCATACAAACATTGGGCTTTTGTTATAGACTAGCTCACTAAGATCAAGCTTTTCTATACCATTAGGTAAATCCGATTTTTTTGAAAATGTTAATGCTTTTAATTCTTCGGCTTCTAACTCTAAAAAGATTTCAGGATCTTGATTCAGATTAAAGACAATCGCACGATCATTGTATTTAGGATGGTTACAAATCGCAGTAACAAGTCTTGTAAATGAAGATTTATAGCCGAAAGAAGAAGATGTTAAGAGCATGGGGTGAAGAGGTTTCACTAATTTACCCACTTCTTTTTTATCATTTAGGCTTAAAGCATAATCAAAAAACTTTGGCTGCGTGTCTTTTATAATCTTTGCAATACCAATTGTAGCCCTAACATCAGCCATCGCATCATGAGCATTAGCATGTTCAATGTTATTAGCTGGCGCTAAATTGTCAAGTTTAAAGATAGGTCTATTTTTTTCATTGATGACCCAATTAAGGCTTCCTTTTTCTTTATGAGCATAGCAAAATCTTGCCACATTAAGTATGTCCCATCTTGCATTACCATTTTGCCAATGCCAAGAATATGGATCTATGAAGTTTCTAAAAAGAGTATGTCTTGTATATTCATCATCAAATGCAATTGAGTTGTATCCAACAATACAGGTTTCAGACTTCGAGAATTCAGCATGAATTTTCTTTATGAATTCATGCTCAATAAGACCTTTTTTTTCACACAATTGAGGAGTAATTCCTGTTACTGCACATGCTTCAGGAGATGGCAGAGAGTCATGAGTGGGTTTACAGTAAAACATATGCTCATCAATAACATTTAGATTTTCATCTGTTCTAATTCCAGCAAATTGAGCAATTCTTTGGACTCTTGGTGAAAGACCAAAAGTTTCATAGTCGTACCAGTAAAATGTCTTCATAGATTCCTGTGTTTGCTGTAATTATAAAGTAACAAGGGCTCTTTAACAGACGTGGATTGATTAATAGAATAGTAAGCCTTAAGAAATAAGACAAACAAATCTATACTCAAAACCAATAAGAGATTTAAATTAAAGCTGAGCTAATTTTGGATTTAATTATCCAAAAAACAGTTTAAAACAAAGCGTTAATTTAAAAACCCAGCGCCGAGGCTGGGTTTTTATAAAATAATTCTTAAATTATTTCGCTACTACGTTAGCAGCTTGAGGGCCTTTAGCGCCATCTTCAAGTTCGAATTCTACTTCTTGACCTTCCTCTAGTGATTTGTAACCATCACCTTGAATAGCTCTGAAGTGAACAAATACATCATCACCACTTTCTTGCTCAATAAAACCAAAACCTTTTTTTGCATCAAACCATTTGACGCGTCCTGTTGTTGTAGACATGCAGTCTCCTAAAAAAAAATAAAACATGGAAAAGACGCAACCAACCCAAATTACTGTGAAACCGTCATACAATGAAACAACAACACAACATAAAAATCAGCTGAATATTAACCAGCGCTTGTAATTTTAACCTAAAAATTCAAAAATGTATATTAATTTGATTGCAGCAGTATTTTGAGGCTATTTTCTGGATCTACTTCTTGAAAATTTTTTATCTCTATTTGAGCGTGGCTTTCTATTCCCTTTTCTTTTTGTGTGTTCTCTTTTAAAGTGACTCTTTGATTCACGAGGAGCGGTAGTATTATTTTTTTCCGAAAGTTCCTCTATGTTCAGTTTCTTATCAAAAACTCTTGTATTCTTAAGAATAGCAAGAGTCTCTTTTGGCATCTCATCTGGTAAGTCAACCGTTGTGAAATCCTGAAATATTTGAATTGCTCCAATAAAGGCGCTACTAATCTCTGCTTCATTTGCTATTGCACCAAGAATATTTCCAGGTTTAATGTTATCTTTTCGTCCAACTGCAATTCTGTATCTTCGCATCTGAATTGAGGGATTATCTTTTAGTGGGTCAGCTGTAATTGAAATTGAAATTTTATTTTTATTATCTGAGTCAAACTTGGGTTGATTAATTTCTTTTTCATTGAGAAGAAGCGGTTCGGTTCCTTGAGCCATTAGCGCCAATGAAGAAGCAATCTTAAATGCGTCAACTTCATGTTCTTTTTGGTAGCTAAGTACCAGTTCTTCAAAAATTGTTAAATCTTGGTTTTCTAGGGTATTGGTAATTCTTTGTTTAAAGTTAATGATTCTTTGCTCATTAATAATTTTTGCTGAAGGGAGCATCATTGGCTCAATCGGCTGACGTGTAATTCTTTCAATTGTCTTAAGCATCCTTCTCTCACGAGGTGCCACAAAAAGAATCGCTTTACCCTCTCTGCCAGCTCTTCCAGTTCTTCCAATCCTATGAACATAGGACTCAGGGTCTTGTGGTATGTCATAATTTACAACGTGAGAAATTCGCTCAACATCAAGACCTCTGGCAGCAACGTCAGTTGCAATCAATATATCAATTTTTCCATTTTTGAGTTGCTGAATAATTCTCTCTCTTTGGTTTTGGGCTATATCACCGTTGATTGCTTCAGCAGTAAATCCTCGAGCTGATAGTTTTTCTGCTAAATCTACCGTTGCAGTTTTCGTTCTAACAAATATAAGAAGGGCGTCAAATGACTCAACCTCTAGAATTCTCGTTAGTGCATCTAGTTTATGAACTCCACCAACAAGCCAGTATCTTTGGCTAATTGTTTTTGCTGTAGCAGTTTTTGTTTTTACTTTTACAATTTTAGGATTATTAAGAAATTTTTCAGCAACTCGTCTAATAACATCTGGCATTGTTGCTGAAAAAAGAGCAATTTGGCGTTCTTTGGGGAGTTTTTCCATCACCCATTTAACATCATCAATAAAGCCCATTCTTAGCATTTCATCTGCCTCATCTAAGACAAGAGCTTTGAGTGAATTTAACTTAAGAGTACCTCTTTTTAAGTGATCCATAACTCTTCCTGGCGTTCCTACAACGGCATGGACACCTCTTTTGAGCGGTCTGAGCTGAACATCATAAGACTGTCCACCATATATAGGAAGAACATGAAAGCCTCTTAGATGTCTTGAGTAGGTTTGAATTGCCTCAGAAACTTGAATAGCAAGCTCTCTTGTTGGCGCTAATACTAGGAGCTGAACCTGATTATTGCTTATATCTATTCTGTCTATTAGAGGTAGAGAAAATGCTGCCGTCTTGCCTGTTCCAGTTTGAGCTTGACCAATGACATCATGACCATCAAGAAGGTGAGGGATGCATTGTTCTTGAATTGCAGAAGGTGTTTCATATCCCACATCATCAAGTACTTTAATTATTTCTTTAGAAAGGCCAAAATTGTTAAATGTAATGCTTGAGGCATGTTCAGACATGATGAGGGAGGGCTGTAAAAATAAAGGGCAGTATTATACCTTGATTTAGCTCTATGCAAGGAGACGAGGTGAATACGGATTAAAAATGAATTAATAAGTATTATTAATCAAACCACTTAATTGAACAACCCATGGAAGGAATTTGATCTACTGGTCCTTTTCCAGTATTAGCAATGGCGCTCATTGCTTCAAATAGCTCTCGTTTTGCATCTGTCACAGACTCCTTTCTAGATTCATCAAGTCTTCCCCTATACTGGAGACCAAGATTATTGTTGTATCCAAAAAAATCTGGGGTACAGACCGCGCCATAAGACCTTGCAACTTCCTGTGTTTCATCAATTAGGTAGGGAAAAGGAAAATTGAGATCTGATGCAATTTTTTTCATATTCTCAAACGAGTCTTCTTCATAATCATTTGGGTCATTTGACATAATGCCAACGCTGTTTACACCCAGTCTTTTAAGCTCACTTGTATCTCTAATTATTCGATTAATAATAGATTTCACATAGGGACAATGATTACAGATAAACATAATCAATAAGCCATTTGGACCCTTGAGCGAATTTAAGTCATAGTGCTTTCCATCTACCCCTTTTAGCTTGAAATCAACTGCAGGTAAATCGAAGTCACAAATTGGGCTTTCAGTTCTCACCATCGCATATTTAAAAGAAAGTTAATCATGATCTAAGTATAGTTTGAATAATGTGTCCTGCCATCATTAAACCAAAAATATTTGGCATATAAGATATAGCTCCATTGACTGCTCGTGGTCTCCCTGGTGGCGAAAGATCAGTTTCATTAACTGCCTCATGAGGAAGCGCTTTAATTTGTACTTCTGTAGAATGAACAACCGGAAACTTTAATGAGGCGTGTTTATTTCTGAGTTGTCTTCTCAATTCTCGAGCTAGGCTGCAATATTCTGTTTTATCCATTCTTGAGATTGTGACTTTGGTCGGATCAAGTCTTCCGCCTGCTCCCATGCTTGATATGATTGGCATATCTGAACGATTACAAGCATCAATTAAATTTGTTTTGCAGGCAATTGCATCAATACAGTCTGCAACAAAGTCTAAATCGGAGTCATTGGCAATTGCCTCAGCCTCTTTGCTATCAATAAAAAGGTTTTTTTCATTAATAATAGTGTCTGGATTAATATCTCTTAGTCTTTGAGCAAGGACATTAACTTTTGACTCGCCTAAAGTCGAATGAAGCGCAATGAGTTGACGATTCAGATCTGTTTTGGCAACAGTATCAAAATCGATTAAGGTCAATTCTCCAATTCCTGCCCTACAAAGTGACTCAGCGCAAGCCCCTCCAACACCGCCAAGTCCAGCAATAACGACATGTGACTCAGCTAACTGAGCTAAACCTAACTGACCGACTAATATTTCAGTTCGAGCACAACTACCAGCCATCAACTTATTTTAAAAATATTAAAAGTATTTTGATCGCATTGTTCTATGACTTGATCAACAGATAGTTTTTTTATTCTCGCAACTCTTTCAGCAACTTGAATTAATTCATCAGGATTTTTCCTATCATCTGTTTCAATGACTATCGATTCGATGGGAAGGAATTTAACGATGTCATGCAGTTTGTAAGCGTGAGGATTAGTAAGGGAAGTTCCAAATCCAAAAGAAAAGTTGATTTTTAATAAATTTTCCGCTTGTTGAAGACTTCCAGAATAAGCATGGACTACACCTCGCGATTTTGGATATGATTTAAGTAAGTCAGTGACGTCTTCAGTCGCTTGAACTGAATGAATGATTAATGGTAAATCAAACCTTGTCGCTAAAGCAACTTGCTCATCAAAAAAGAATCTTTGCGTATTTTGATCTTTCACCTTTGCGTAATCTAATCCGCATTCGCCAACTGCAATGGGCTTTTCTTCTTCAATTCGTACTTCAAGATCGTGCAAATCAATCATCTGGTGATCTTTTATGAACCACGGATGAATTCCAAGGGCAAAATAACTATTGTCATTGGAATGACAGCAAGCGATGACGCTATCCCAATTACCTTTCCCAGTTGAAGGGATAATAACCCCAGTAGTTGAACCTGACGGTGAATTTACAGAATCAAAATCTAAGTGTATGTGTGAGTTAAGCATTACTTCCTTTGTTATCTAATGGATAATATAATAATATTTTTTTCAATCAAAATAGATGCAGCTTTTTTCTAAAAAATTATCAGAAGTTAATCTTGTATTGTTAGTTGCAGCATTTCTGACTTTAACAGGTAATTTTACATTTTTCGAAAAAACATTGCAGATTTATCCATTATCTGAAAACTGGTTATTTCTAGGCTCTTTGTTTTTATTTTTATTCACTTTTCTGGCCGCATTGCTAATAGTTTTTTGTTTTAGATGGTCTGTAAAACCGATTTTAATCCTCTTGCTGCTTATCTCTGCAGTTGTGACTTATAGTACCAATAATTTTGGAATAGTGTTTGATCATAATATGATCACCAATACTTTTGAGACTGATACGAGTGAATTTAGCGATCTTGTTAGCATTAAATCAATAATTTATTTTTGTCTATTGGGCCTAATTCCATCAATTTATGTATGGAAAATCCAACTTGTCAAAGCTTCAATTAAAACTCAATTATGGCAAAGAATTAAGATGTTATTGGCACTGATTGTTGTTTTTGTCATTGTTGTGTTATCTTTTTCAAAGCATTACTCATCTTTTGCTAGAGAAAATCGAGATTTAAGACTTTATATCACCCCGACATATTTTTTGTATTCTTCAATAAAGTTTATTGACTCTCAAATAGAGACAAGTGCAAAGCCATTTAAGGAGATTGGTCTAGATGCCATCATCAATAAAAAGTCAGATAAAAGACGATTAGTCATATTTGTAATTGGAGAGACTGCTCGAAGAGACCGCATGTCGATTAACGGCTATGATCGTAAAACGAACCCTTATCTTGAGCAAGAGGATATTATCTCATTTAGTGGTATGACTGCATGTGGAACTGATACAGCATTGTCTGTTCCATGCATGTTTTCAATTCTTGACCGTGATAATTACTCTCATGCCAAAGGAAAAAATATGAGTAATGTCCTCGACCTCATCAGTCAGGCTGGAGCTAGCGTAATTTGGTTAGAAAATAACTCTAGTTCAAAAAGCGTTGCAGATCGAATTGAATTCCAAAACTATCGATCCTCTGAAAATAATCCTATCTGTAATCCAGAATGCAGGGATGAAGGAATGTTGATTAACTTACAGAATTACATTAATGAACAAAATAAAAGAGACATATTAATTGTATTACATACTATGGGAAGTCATGGGCCGGCTTACTATAAGAGGTATCCAGAAGAATTTGAGGTATTCAAGCCAGTCTGTAAAACGAATCAATTAAATGAATGCTCCAAAGAACAGATTAGTAATGCTTATGATAATACAATTCTGTACACAGACTATTTTCTTTCCCAGGTGATAGAACTCCTTAAAAGAAATTCACAAGAATCAGACACTGCCATGTTTTATGTGAGCGATCATGGTGAATCATTAGGAGAAGGGGGGTTATATTTACATGGAATACCATATTTTATGGCGCCTAATGAACAGATAGATGTTCCTGCTTTTATGTGGTTAGATGAATCAATATCTGAGGTTTTTGACAAAGAAAAGTTAAGAGAAAATGCTGGACTTCCTCAAACACATGATAGTTTATTTCATACATTACTTGGATTAATGGATGTAGAAACTAAACTCTATCAAAAAGATATGGATCTGATTGCAAAATAAGATGACTTCTACCTCAAATTAATCGCTATAAATTTGATGTATTTGCAATATGAAAACTTACATTAAGAATAAAAAGTGATTATAATAGTGCGCTTGTTCTAATCTGACGAAGATAAAAGAGTTATGAAAACATTTAGTGCGAAAGCAGATGAGGTAAAAAGAGATTGGTTTTTAGTTGATGCAGATGGCAAAACACTAGGTCGTCTTGCGACTGAAGTTGCCTCTCGACTGCGCGGCAAGCATAAACCAGAATATACCCCTCACGTTGATACAGGAGATTACATTGTAATTGTAAATGCATCTAAAGTTGCGGTTACAGGTAATAAATATAATGACAAAATGTATCATCATCATACTGGATATGTAGGTAATTTAAAGTCAGTACCATTTAAAGAGTTACTCGCCAAGAAGCCTGAAGAAGTTATTCAAAAAGCAGTTAAAGGAATGCTTCCAAAAGGTCCACTTGGAAGAGAAATGGCAAGAAAAATGAAGGTTTTTGCAGGTTGTGAACATACTCACGCAGCGCAACAACCACAACTTTTAGATATTTAAGGCATATTAATATGGCAGATAAAGAAGTTTTTTACGCAACTGGAAGAAGAAAGACATCCGTTGCTAGAGTGTATATGACAAAAGGTAAAGGTGTTTTTACGGTAAATAAAAAACCTATGGATGAGTATTTTGGAAGAGAGACATCTTCGATGATTATCAACCAGCCTTTAGACGTCGTTGAGATGCATAATAAATTTGATTTCAATATCATGGTTAGAGGTGGTGGTGACACCGGTCAAGCTGGTGCAATTAGACTTGGGGTTACTAGAGCATTGATGGCTTATGATGAGGCTACTCGTTCTGACCTAAGAAGTGCTGGACTTGTGACTCGTGATGCACGTGTTGTTGAACGCAAGAAAGTTGGTAAGAAGAAAGCGCGTAAGAGTGAGCAGTACTCAAAGCGTTAATCTTAAGGCTAAAATTGATTCAAAAAAAACCCGCTTTAAGCGGGTTTTTTTATATCTATTAGAATTCTAACTAGTTTAAAAAGTCATGTCTCTGGAGTTGATTAAAGTTTATGACAGACTTAATTGATTCAATATATTCGTCACCTGGGAAAGCATAGTTACCAAGACCTTCAGCTAAAATAATTCCTGTAATTGGCTGGTATTTTTCGCGTTGATTTTGTCTAATTGAACGAAGGTCTTCATAAGCATAGCTTCTATTGATATTTAACACATAATAATCAATACAATCATCTAATGAGTTAAAACTTGCCACTTCATGTGTTGCATTTTCTTCTCGGTTTATAGGGACAACGCCACAGCCTTTGGAAAAGCACCAGATACCAAAATAGTTATTAAATTCCTTTGCGAATCTTGATCTTCCCCAGTTAGATTCATTCGCTGCTTGAGCGAGAACAAGGGATGGTGGAAGTATATCAATAACTTTTAATAATTCTTCTTTAGAGACAGGTGTACTTACGCGATATTTTTTTGCTAAATCACGCAATTGAGCGTTGCTTAGCTCATTATTAGAGATAGAACTTCTAATTTCAATGATTTCAGCATTTTTCTTTTGAATCGCTGGGAGAAGGTAATTAAAAAAAACTTCTTTCCTAACAATAGTACTTTCAATTGAATCAAAGCTAGGTTTGAATGAAGAAAGAGACGCCGATGACACAAGAGAACTAATTGTGAACAGTGACAGTAAAAGAAAAAGCGTCTTAAGATTTTTAAAGATATTTCTATATTTATTGACCATTTTGTAATCAACTCACTATTGAAATTTGATGCATATTATCCTTTAAAAAATACACTTAGTTATTCTAATTGTTAAAAAATATTTATAAACTTTTACTCTTGACTTGGCTTTCTCAGAAGGAGTTCATTAACTGCCTCTTTGGGTGTTATATTTCCTTCTGTAACGAGAAGAACCTGTTCGCAGATAGGCATCTCTATTTGATTACTTCTAGCGACCTTCATAACAAGTTTAAGTGCTTTAAACCCTTCAACAGTAGCATTAATATTCTTAAGTGCATCATTTGCAGAAATATTGCTCGCAAGCTCTTTCCCAAATCGTCGGTTTCTAGACAAGTCATCTGAGCAGGTAAGGACTAGATCACCAAGACCTGAGAGTCCTTGAAAGGTGATTTTATTTGCTCCCAATGCAACACCCAGCCTTGTCATTTCAGCTAGGCCTCTTGTAATCAATGCGGATTGCGTGTTAGCGCCGAAACCAAGCCCACTAGCAATCCCTGCAGCAATTGCAAGAACGTTCTTCACAGACCCGCCAACCTGAACACCCACAATATCTGAGTTTGTATAGGCACGAAGTGTTTCTGTTTGAATAATATCAGACCAATAAGCTCTTGTTTTTTTGTCCTTTGAGGCGACAACTATAGCTGCTGGCTTCTCTTCAACAATTTCAGCGGCAAATGTTGGTCCTGATATAACGCATGGATGATGTTCGGGCAGATATTGATTGAAGGTTTCATGAAGTAGATTTCCTGTTTCGGGATCAAAGCCTTTAGTGACCCAGGCTATAGGTTTATCATTTAAGTCATTTTTTATACTCTTTAGAACACTACAAAATGAAGAGCTGGGTGTTGCTATTAGAACAGCCTTCGAGTTATGAATGACCTCGTAGCTATGACCAATAAAAATGTTTTGACTGTATGGCCTTGATAGCGCTGAGTGCTGCTTACCTAGTGAAGCGGTATTAGCTTTGTCTTTCGCCACTAGAAAGATTCTATCAAATTTATTACTTAGGGCGATAGCAAGGGCGCTTCCCCATGCGCCTGCTCCAATAATTGTGAGGGAATTGTTCATCGTGTTTATTTTTCTATGGGAAGCTCAGCTTTAAGCCATGAATTAAATCCACCTTTAAGGCTGTAAACTTTCTGAAAGTCACTTTTAGAGAGAAGATCAGCAATACGATCAGATCGCGTACCACTCTTACAATAAACAAGGATGTTTTTTGATTTTTCAAGAGAGTCAATCTTCCCTTTAACCTGACCCATAGGTATATTGAGGTCATTTGAAATAAATCCAGTGCTACGCTCTTTTTCTTCTCTGACATCCAAAATAATGAGTTCATCATCATCCATCAAAGAGACGGCTCCGTTAGTATCGACTACCTCATACTTTCTAAATTTCTCACCATAAAAATTTACTATGAGTAATATAATGAGTGCAAATAAAGTCCCTGTAAGTAATAGTTCACCCTGTAAAAATTGAATAAATTCCATAGTTATTGATTGTCCTGTAAAAAAGTATTAAGCATTTGATGCCCATGTTCAGTGAGAATGGATTCGGGATGAAATTGAACCCCTTCAATAGGGTAGTTGGTATGTCGAACTCCCATTATTTCTTCGATTTCGCCAGACTCTGTATTGGTCCATGCGGTCACCTCAAAGCAATCTGGTAAAGATTTCTTTTCAGCCACAAGAGAGTGATATCGAGTTGCGTTGAGTGGATTTTTTAAACCCTTAAAGACACTTTTTGAGGTGTGATGAACCGGTGAAACCTTTCCATGCATGATTTTTTGAGCACCAATAATTTTTCCACCAAAGGACTGAACTATTGCTTGGAATCCTAAGCAAACTCCAAGTATTGGGTATTTTCCAGCCAATTTTTTAATTAACTCTAATGAAATCCCTGCTTCGTTAGGCGTGCAAGGACCTGGCGAAATCACAATATATTTTGGGTTTAATTTCTGTATCTCACTCACTGAGATTTGATCATTTCTGTGAACAACAACTTCTTGGCCGAGTTCACCAAAATATTGAACTAAGTTATAAGTAAATGAGTCGTAGTTGTCGATCATTAATAACATGGAACACCGAGTCTTAAGGCTAAATTAACTTTGTTTATTTTACAGATAAAAAAGAAACAAAGTTAAGGCACTGAAAGAAGCAGCTAGTGTCTTTGAAGCCACAATCTTTAAGGCGTTCAATATGTATTGATTTTGTATCCGTTATAAGTACGTTTTCAATAGCTTGACGTTTATTAGCGATCTCTAATTCGCTGTACCCATTCTCTTTTTTAAAATCAATATGAAGATTTGTAATTTGATCTTGGGTTTCTGTATCCTCGAAATGAATTTTTTCACTTATGATTAATACCCCACCAGGGTTTAATCCCTTATAAATTTTCTTTATTAGATTAGAGCGATCCTTGACATCAATAAATTGAAGCGTTAAGTTTAGAACAACAATCGAAGCATTTTGAATAGTAATTTGGTTAATGTCTGCACAGATTGCCTGTAAATTTTCAATTTTGCTCTCTAGATTCTGCTGACATTTTTTGACCATCTCTTCCGAGTTATCGATAGCAAAAAATTGGTTATTTTTATACTTATTATTTAGAGCTATTGCAAGTGAAATAGCTCCTGTAGATGATCCCA
>CABXNH010000007.1 GCA_902513495.1 uncultured Gammaproteobacteria bacterium | reverse complement strand
AATGAGTTTTTTGATGACATTAATAATGTCATCATGCGTTAGAACGTGCTCACCGGTTTCACTTTCGATCCCTAAACGTCTATTTAATTTCATACGACCAACTTTTGAGAGGTCATATCTATCATTGTTAAAGAATAAATTTGAAAAAAGCGCGTTAACTGCATCTTCCGTCGCAGGCTCACCCGGTCTCATTACGTGGTAAATAGACATGCGCGCTTCGATCTCTGTCTGCAATTCATCCAAACGCAATGTATCTGAAATGTATATACCATTCTCAGCATCATTAATATAAATAATGTTAATTTTCTTAATTTTAGTGGCAGCTAGAACCTCTATCGATTCTTCCGATATTAAGGTATTGGCAGCCAGTAAGATTTCACCGGTATCTGTATCAACTATATCTGAAGAGATAACTTTTCCAATCAAGTATTCTAGTGGTGCATTGATTGAGTCAACTTTTGCAGCTTTAAGCATCTTAACATGCTTAGCAGTAATTCTACGGCCTTGCTCAACGACAACATCCTTACCAATTTTGATATCAAATTCAGCAATAATTCCTCTTAAAAGCTCTGGCTTGATAACTAAATCACATGATTTAGATTTCATCTTCACTGAAATATGATCAAAGAAAGTATCAATAATGTCATTAGTTGACTGCCCCATAGCACGAAGCAGAGTCGTAACAGGGAGCTTCCTCCTTCTATCTATTCGAACAAATAAATGTTCGTGATGATCAAATTCAAAATCTAGCCATGAGCCACGGTATGGAATCACACGTGAAGAAAATAATATTTTTCCTGAAGAGTGAGTCTTTCCCTTATCGTGCTCAAAAATAACGCCTGGTGAACGATGAAGTTGAGAGACGACTACACGCTCTGTACCATTGATAACAAAAGTACCCGTATCAGTCATGAGCGGAAGTTGGCCAAGATAGACACTTTCCTCAATTACTTGCTTAACGCGACGTTTTTTCTTTAAATTGGAGCCATTCTTATCAAAAAGAACGAGATTAAGCTTAACCTGAAGTGTTGCAGCATAGGTAACACCTCTAAGCTTACATTCTTTGACATTGTATTTTGGCTCTTGAAGCTCATAATCTAAGTATTCAATTTCTGCATATCCATTCAGGGCTGTAATTGGAAATACAGATTGAAAAACTAAGTGAAGGCCAATGTTTTCTTTTTCGACCGCTCCCTCTTGAATAAAGGTATTAAATGAATTAATTTGAATAGACAATAAATCTGGCTCTTTAAGAATCGATTCTCTTGTTCCAAAATTATTTCTGATACGTTTTTTTTCTGTAAATGAATATGTCATGAATGCCCCGTATTAATCACCAAATTGTTTTCAAAATTACTTTTGAATAAAAACACCAAAATCCCCTTTTGGGGATTTTGGTTTTTTGCATTGAACAAATTACTTAAGTTCTACGCTAGCGCCAGCCTCTTCAAGCTGCTTTTGGATATCATCAGCTTCCGCTTTTGATGCACCTTCTTTAACCGCTGCTGGAGCACTTTCAACAAGATCTTTTGCTTCCTTAAGACCTAAACTTGTAATACTACGAACAGCTTTAATGACAGCAACTTTCTTGTCGCCAAAGCTTGTTAGCATTACATCAAATTCAGTCTTTTCTTCAGCTGCTGCACCAGCTTCTGCTGGGGCTGCTACTGGTGCTGCTGCAACTGCTGCTGCAGAAACGCCAAATTTTTCTTCCATTGCTGAAACCAACTCAACAACATCCATTACAGACATGTCTGCAATTGCACCTAAAATATCTTCGTTACTTAATTTCGCCATGATATTTACTCCTCTATATAATTATTATTGTTTTTGATCACGCACAGCCGCCACAACTCGAGTTAACTTGGTAGGAACTTCATTTAGAGTTCTCACTAATTTCTCTGTTGGTGCAAGCATCAACGCCATCAACATACTGATTGCTTGATCTTTAGTTGGAAGGCTCGCGATTCGCTTAAGTTGATCTGCATCAACAAACTCTCCGGATACTCCCAAACCTTTAACGACTAAGTCTTTATTTTCTTTAATAAAGTCACGAAAAACGCGCGCAACAGCGCCCGGATCTTCTTGTGAAAAACCCAAGATAACCGGTCCACTTAAGACAGGCAAGATACATTCACATCCTGTCTCTGCTAACGCTCTCTTTGCTAGTGTATTTTTAACTACACGCAAAGAAACATCTGCTTCAATAGCAGCGCTTCGTAAGTTAGTCATTTGTTCAACATTCAATCCACGATACTCAGCAGCACCAACAGATACAGCACCTATAGCGACTGCATTAACCTGTTCGACAACTGCTTTTTTTGCTTCAAAATTAAGAGCCATAGTCTCTCCTGAACAATTAAAAAAAGAAAGCTATAAAATTACAACTTTCGCCACAAGGTATTTCCATACCCTCTACATAGGCAAATTGAAGGATCAATTTATTAAGTAATTAACTGCTAGCAGCTCATCACACCTATGGTCTTTGAGGCTAAACAAGTAACCTTGTCGCCCAAAGAATTCATAACTGATAAATTAATTATCAGTAGTTAAATCTATTTAAATATCTACACTCGCTCCATCAACACTCAAGCCTGGGCCCATCGTTGAAGAAACACTAATTTTTTTAAAGTACACACCTTTCGCTGAGCTCGGTTTTGCTTTCTTAAGAGCATCTATTAGAGCAGTTACATTTTCTTCTAATGCTTTGACATCGAAAGAAGCTTTACCAACACCAGCATGAACAATTCCAGACTTATCAGCTCGATAGCGCACCTGTCCTGCTTTTGCATTTTTAACCGCTGTTGCAACATCAGGAGTCACAGTTCCTACTTTAGGATTAGGCATCAAACCTCGAGGCCCTAGAACTTGTCCTAATCTTCCAACGACTCCCATTGCATCTGGAGAGGCTATAACAACGTCATAGTTCAAATCTCCATCTTGCATCGTTTTCATTAAATCATCCATCCCCACAATATCTGCGCCTGCATCGGTCGCTTTTTGAACGTTATCACCCTGAGTAAACACTGCAACACGGACAACCTTGCCCGTTCCATTAGGAAGAACAACAGCTCCACGGACTGTTTGATCAGATTTTTTAGTGTCAATTCCCAAATTGATACTGACATCAACAGACTCGTCAAATTTTGCAGTTGCGCATTCTTTAACTAGCGCTAAAGCATCAGAAATTTTGTACTTTTCGCCTTCTTTAATTTTTGATATGTTCACTTTTTGATTTTTCGTTAAACTAGCCATCATTAACCCTCCACCACAAGGCCCATAGAACGGGCAGTTCCGGCAACGATTTGGACAGCAGCATCTAAATCATTCGCATTTAAATCTTTCATTTTAATATTTGCAACTTCCTCAAGTTGTGCACGAGTTACTGTACCAACTTTATTAATATGAGGCTCACCGCTTCCTTTTTCAATGCCAGTCACTTTTCTAAGAAGGACTGCTGCAGGAGGTGTTTTAGTTACAAATGTGAAGCTTCTATCATTGTAAACAGTAATAATTACTGGAACAGGCATGCCTTTATCAAGCTCTTGTGTTTGGGCATTGAATGCCTTACAAAAGTCCATGATATTGACACCATGCTGACCTAACGCTGGTCCAACTGGTGGCGATGGGTTAGCTTCTGCCGCAGGGACCTGCAGTTTTATATATGACTCAATTTTTTTTGCCATTTTATCTCCTATGGGTACAAACGCCTATCAAGCTCCCCGTTAACAAATTAACCCAATGGGTTGTGTTATGTTTTCTCCACTTGAGAAAACTCTAATTCAACTGCAGTAGTTCGACCAAAAATTAAAACCTCTACTGTCAGCAAACTTTTTTCATAATTCACGCTTTCAACAGTTCCATTAAACTCATTGAATGGACCATCAATAACAAGAACTTCTTCACCAGGTTGAAATGCAACCTTGGGTTTAGGTTTATCTGCTCCCTCTTGAACACGAGCAAAAATTCTATCTACCTCTCTCTGAGTAATTGGAGAGGGCTTTCCTGAAGATCCACCAATAAAACCAATAACATTGTTTGTATTCTTAACTAATAACCAACTTGGTTCTGTTAGTTCCATCTTAATGAGCATGTAACCTGGAAAAAATTTGCGCTCAGTTTCTTTTTTCTTTCCACCTTTAAGTTCGACAACTTGCTCAGTAGGAATCAATATCTCGCCAACCAAGTCCTCTATTCCTTCCCTAGCAACAGCTTCCTCGATGGCTAACTTTACTTTCGCCTCATAGCCGCTTCTTGCATGGATTACAAACCAATTCTTAGACATGAAAATCCTTTACTTAAAATATGTTAATTGAAGAAATTGACTGAACACCCCAGGTAAAGAATGCATCCACAATCCAAAGGAAAATTGCCACCACAACGACTGCAATCATAATGATTCCAGTTGTTTTCAATGTCTCTTCTCTTGTAGGCCAAACTACCTTTCTAAGCTCTATACGTGTCTCTTTCAAAAAATGTATAAAGGTATCACCTTGGTTAGATTTAATAAATATTCCACCTGCAACAACAAATAACGCAAGAGTTATAAGTACCTTAGTCAGTGAATTGAAATTGAGAGGGTTTACATAATACAAAGCAAGTGTAGCAATAACTACAACAACTGCCAGGATAGTTTTCCATTGATCAGAACCACTCTTTAAATTGTCTATTTGTTTAGCCACATATATCCTTTAATTTGGCAGGCAAGGAGGGACTCGAACCCCCAACCAATGGTTTTGGAGACCACTACTCTACCAATTGAGCCACTTGCCTATATATCAAATCCTAAAAAGGGGCTACTCATGAGTAGCCCCTTACCTTTAATACTTTTAATTAGTAATCTTCGAGACGACTCCAGCACCTACCGTGCGTCCGCCTTCTCTAATTGCAAATCTTAAACCTTCTTCCATTGCAATCGGAGCAAGCAACTCAACTGTCATCTTCACATTGTCACCTGGCATCACCATTTCAGTACCTGATGGTAATTCAACTGCGCCAGTAACGTCTGTTGTTCTGAAGTAGAACTGTGGACGATAGTTGTTGAAGAATGGCGTATGACGGCCACCTTCTTCTTTGCTTAAGATATAGACTTCAGCTTCAAACTTAGTGTGCGGGTTGATCGTACCTTTCTTAGCGAGTACTTGACCACGCTCAACTTCTTCACGCTTGGTACCACGAAGAAGAACACCAACGTTATCACCTGCTTCACCTGAGTCAAGCAACTTTCTAAACATTTCAACACCCGTACATGTAGTCAACTGAGTGTCTTTAATACCTACGATTTCGATTTCATCACCAACGTTTACAACGCCACGCTCGATACGACCTGTTACAACAGTACCACGACCTGAGATTGAGAACACGTCCTCAATTGGCATCAGGAATGTCTTATCAGTATCACGCTCTGGTGTTGGGATATAAGTGTCTAATGCTTCAACCAACCTCATGATTGAAGGAACACCGATATCTGATGTGTCACCCTCGAGTGCTTTGAGTGCTGAACCAAAAACAACAGGTGTGTCATCACCTGGGAATTCATATTCTGTTAGAAGCTCACGGATTTCCATTTCAACAAGCTCGACAAGCTCTTCGTCGTCAACCATGTCCGCTTTGTTCATGTAAACAACAATGTATGGAACACCAACCTGACGAGACAATAGAATGTGCTCACGTGTTTGAGCCATTGGTCCATCCGTTGCAGCGATGACGATAATAGCGCCGTCCATCTGGGCTGCACCTGTAATCATGTTCTTCACATAGTCAGCGTGTCCCGGACAGTCAACGTGTGCGTAGTGACGAGCTTCTGACTCGTACTCGACGTGTGCTGTTGAGATAGTGATACCACGCTCTCTTTCTTCAGGAGCATTATCAATATCTGCGTAATCCTTGAACTCACCGCCACGGGCTTCAGCCATCACCTTAGTAAGGGCTGCAGTTAAAGTCGTTTTACCATGGTCAACGTGACCAATCGTTCCCACATTCACATGTGGTTTGGTTCTTTCAAATTTTTCTTTTGCCATTTTTAATCCCCTGTATACATTCAAATTAAAGTGGAGCTCACCACCGGATTTGAACCGGCGACCTCTTCCTTACCAAGGAAGTGCTCTACCGACTGAGCTAGGTGAGCACAGTCCTAACCACTTGGAGCGGGTGATGGGAATCGAACCCACCTCATTAGCTTGGAAGGCTAAGGTAATACCAATATACGACACCCGCAATTTCCTTTTTTTTTCTCTGGTGGAGGGAGTTGGATTCGAACCAACGTACTCAGAGAGAACGGATTTACAGTCCGTCGCCTTTAACCACTCGGCCACCCCTCCAAAAAAACAATCAGACATTATCCCATAACTAATTCTGCTTAGCAAGGATTAAATAAGCTAAATATGGGGTACAAAAATGATTATTTTAAGCGAGATACTCCGCTCTTTACTGCGGCATCAAAAATAGCTTTTGGAATCAGGTCAATGAGTCTCGGATCAAAAGGTTTTGGAATGAAATAATCTTTACCAAAACTGAGCTCATCCACTTGATAAATCTCTAATAATGATTGAGGCACAGGAAGCTTCGCTAAATCTTTAATCGCGTGAACAGCTGCAACCTTCATTTCAGTATTGATAATCTTGGAATTAGCATCTAACGCGCCTCTAAAAATATAAGGAAATCCTAGTACATTATTAACCTGATTTGGAAAATCACTCCTACCGGTTGCCATTACTGCATCATCTCTGCAAGCAAAGACATCTTCGACTGAGATCTCTGGGTCAGGATTAGATAGAGCAAAAATGATTGGGTTTTTAGCCATCGATTTAACCATTTTTTTTGTAACAAGATTGCCTCTAGCAACACCAATAAAAACATCTACGCCATCTAAAGCATCTTCTAGCGTTTTTTTATCTGTATCCACTGCAAAAGCTGCTTTATATTTATTTACTATACTAATTTGTTCGTTGGAAACGACGCCCCTTCGATCAACCAGAATCATATTTTCTTTTTTAAATCCTAGGTTTAGTAATAAATCTAAAGTTGCAATGCCAGCAGAGCCACCACCAGCAACCACAATCTTAGCAGATGTCATTGATTTTCCTTGAATTTCAAGAGCATTTAAAAGTCCTGATGCAACAATAATTGCAGTTCCGTGCTGATCATCATGAAAAACAGGGATATCTAGCTCTTCGATTAATCGCTCCTCAATTTCAAAGCACCTAGGTGCAGAAATATCTTCCAAATTGATTCCGCCAAAAGTGGGTGCAATGTTCTTTATCGTGTTAACTATTTCATCAACATCTTGAGTATCAAGCTCTATATTGAAGACATTAATACCTGCAAAATGCTTAAATAAGACAGCTTTTCCTTCCATAACCGGCTTTGAAGCTAAAGGTCCAACATTTCCAAGTCCTAAAACCGCTGACCCATCAGTAATAACAGCTACCAAATTACCCTTAATTGTGTACTGGTATACATTGCCCGGATCTTTAACAATTTCTCTGACCGGTGCAGCAACACCTGGGCTGTATGCCAAACTAAGATCCTGGTCATTATCAAGTTTTTTGTGGGATGTTACATCAAGCTTTCCAGGCCCACCCTCTTTGTGATAGGCTAATGCTCTATCATGCAAACTTTTTGACATTCTGGCCCTTGAATTTTATTAATTAACTATTACTTAACAAACTCTTCACCGATTTTTATATCAGACCTGAGTGTATCAAGGGCGTCATCTAAGGTAGTTTGTTCAAATTCTGAAAGATCGCCATAGTCGAGTATTTTTTCAACGCCATTCTTACCCAGTAGCACTGGCTGAGCAAAGAATCGTGCTAAATCACCTGAACCTTGAACATAGGTGCACTCAATGACATCTTTTTCTCCATTTAATGCTCTCACTAGAGATAAGCCAAATTTAGCAGCAGCCTGACCCATTGACAATGTGGCCGAGCCGCCACCTGCTTTGGCTTCAACAACTTCAGTGCCTGCATTTTGTATCCGTTTAGTCATTGCGGCTGCATCATTTTCACTGAATTCAAAGCCAGATTGAGAAAGAAGGGGAAGAATAGTAATTCCCGAGTGACCACCTATGACAGGAACATTAATATCTCTTGGATCCTCATCATAGATTTCAGCAACAAATGTGCTTGAGCGAATCACATCAAGAGTCGTTACTCCAAATAACCTTGCTGGATCATAAACACCTTTATTTTTTAAAACTTCGGCAGCAATTGCAACAGTCGTGTTGACCGGGTTAGTGATGATACCAATAAGCGCTTTGGGGCAAATATCTGCACAAGATGAAACTAGATTTTTTACAATTCCAGCATTAATATTAAATAAATCTGAACGATCCATACCAGGCTTACGAGCAACACCAGCAGAGATTAATACAATATCAGCATTTAATAGAGCTGGAGAGGGATCTTCGCCCGAAAAACCTTCTACTTTAACTGGAGTTGGGATATGACTTAAATCAGCTGCAACCCCTGGCGTTACTGGAGCAATATCATACAAAGACAATTCTGTTCCGCTGGGAAGCTCTGTTTTAAGAAGCAAGCCAAGAGCTTGACCAATTCCACCTGCGGCGCCTAATATTACAACTTTCATCACATCTCCTAAATTAATTATTTTTATAGTAAATTATTCATGGCAGCAATATTGCTAACCGAAATTTCTTTTGGACAGACTGTTTCGCAATGTCGATGATTAGAGCAACTTCCAAACCCTTCCTCTTCCATCTGATTTATCATCCTCTCTGCCCGCTTTTTGCTTTCAATTTTTCCCTGGGGCAAGCGTTCAAAATGATTTATTTTTGCAGCGACAAATAAACTGGCTGAAGCATTTGGACATACTGCAACGCATGCACCACAACCGATACAAGTTGCAGAATCAAATGCACAATCAGCATCATCTTTATTGACTAATTGTGAGTTTGCCTCTGGAGCAGAACCAACTGACACAGAAATATATCCACCAGATTGAATAATTCGGTCAAATGCTTCTCGCTTGACTGCCAAATCCTTCACTATTGGAAAGCTTTTTGCCCTCCAAGGTTCAATCCATAACTCCCTTTGGTTCGCATAATCCCTCATATAAAGCTGACATGTTGTAGTAGCCTTCTTTTCACCATGAGGGTGGCCATTTATTACCAATGAGCAGGTGCCACAAATACCTTCCCTACAATCATAATCAAAAACAACACAGTCTTCACCTTTTTCTATGAGCTCTTCATTTAACTGATCGAGCATCTCAAGAAAAGAAGTGTCGCTGTCAATATCACTAATCTTGTAGGAGACAAAACTTCCATCACTTTGCGTATTTTTCTGTCTCCAGATATGTAATGTAAAATTCATTTATAGTCCCTATATGTTGGCTTGATAAACTCGAAATCAAGTTGCTCTTTATGAAGTAAAGGTTTGTCTTCACTGAACTCCCAAGCAGCCACATATCCAAAATTTTCATCATCCCTCATTGCGTCTCCACTTTCCGCCAGATACTCAAGACGGGCATGCGCACCGCAAGATTCCTCTCGATCCAAAGCATCAACACACATGAGATGGCCAAGCTCAATAAAATCTGCAACTCTTCCAGCTTTTTCAAGCGTCTGATTAAAATCTTTATCTACTCCAGTCACTTTAATTTTTTGCCAAAAATCTGACTTGAGTTTCTCAATTGAAGCTATTGCACTTTTAAGCGAGTCCTTATCTCTTGCCATTCCACATGAGGTCCACAAAATGTTTCCAATCTTTCTATGAAAGTAATCTGGAGAATGCTGAGGGTCAGGAGCATTCATTAAACTCTCAATGCGACTTTTAACTGAATCTATAGCTGCCAATACCTCAGGATGATCATTATTAACCTCCTTAAATTGACCTCTTGCCAAATAGTTAGCAACTGTTTGAGGTGCAACGAAATAACCGTCTGCTAACCCTTGCATTAGTGCAGAAGCTCCAAGGCGATTAGCGCCATGGTCTGAAAAATTAGACTCGCCACAAGCAAACAAGCCATCTATAGTTGTCATCAAATTGTAGTCAACCCACAAACCGCCCATTGTGTAATGAGGTGCTGGATAAATTTTCATTGGAACTTCATAAGGGTTTTCACCGGTAATACTCTTATACATATCGAATAAATTCCCGTATTTCTCTTTAACCTTATCAGCTCCCATTTTTTGAATCACCGAGGAAAAATCAAGATAAACTCCAAGGCGCTGATTATTTACAACTGAACCAATTCCTCTGCCTTCATCACAGATGTCTTTAAGAGCTCTGGAGGCAATATCTCTTGGAACAAGATTTGCAAAGGCCGGATACATTCTCTCTAGGAAGTAATCACGATCTTCTTCTGCAATATCACTTGGACTCTTATCACAATCTCTTTTATTTTTTGGGGCCCATATGCGGCCATCATTTCTAAGTGACTCACTCATCAAGGTGAGTTTTGACTGACTGTCGCCAGTTGGCGGAACACATGTTGGATGGATTTGAGTAAAACTTGGATTAGCAAAGTAAGCCCCATTCTTATGAGCTCTCCATGTTGCTGAGGTATTACAGCCTTTTGCATTTGTTGATAAATAGTAGGCATTACTATAGCCCCCCGTGCACATTACAACACAATCGGCAGTATGAGATGAAATTTCACCAGTCGTAAGATCTCTGACAACAATACCCCTGGCCTTTCCATCAATAAGTATGACTTCTAACATTTCACATCTTGACTTATGTTTAACTCGTCCTGAGGCGATTTCTTTACTCATGGAGCTATATGCGCCCAAAAGGAGTTGCTGACCAGTCTGACCTCTAGCATAAAAGGTTCTAGAGACCTGTGTTCCTCCAAAGGATCGATTAGCTAAATAACCGCTGTACTCTCTAGCAAAAGGAACACCCTGAGAAACCGCTTGGTCAATAATGTTACAACTGAGTTGTGCCAAACGATAAATATTTGACTCTCTCGCTCTAAAATCTCCACCCTTAATGGTATCGTAGAAAAGTCTCCAGGTACTATCGCCATCATTTTGATAATTTTTACTAGCATTGACGCCACCTTGAGCAGCAATTGAGTGTGCTCTTCTGGGACTGTCATTGTAACAAAAAGACTGGACATTGTATCCTGCCTCACCCAAGGTAGCACATAATGACGCGCCTGCCAGACCAGTTCCAATGACTATTACATTGTATTTTTTCCTATTTTGGGGCGCTATAAGAGCAAGATCAAATTTATGCTTCTCCCAACGATTTTCTAGAGGCCCTGTTGGGACATTTGAATTAAACTTTTGCATACAAAATACCTAATGGAATTGAGGCATAACCTGCCATGATAAGTAGAACAATCAAGAGTGCAATACTCTTATGTTGTTTGCTTGAAACGCCCAAAGTCTGAAGAACATTTGAAAGTCCGTGATGTAGGTGAGTTGAAATGGCAATCATTCCAAGCCCATATATGGCCCACATTATTGGCCTTTGAAAAATATTGTTAATTTCCGAATATAAATCAACGGTATTAATTGACAACATTTGGACGGTGTGCGTAATGATAAAAATAAGAATGATAGAGGCACCTGACCAAGCCACTATTCTAGGGACAGCTTTTGGGTAAGGTTTTTTATATCGGTCTCCACTACTTACATTATTTGATAGTTGTCTCGTAATGGCAACGAATACATGAAAAGTAATCGTCAATATTAATAAAGTGGCCAAAACTGGATAAAAAATTGAGCCATTAAACCAGACATAAAATGCAGTAAACGCCTCTTCACCAGAGTGAAAGGTTAGAGCACCTAAAAGATAGAATATTAAGAAAAAAAACCAAAATAATCCAGCAATTGCCATCATTTTTTTGAGGTTGACTGTACGATTGTTAGTAAAGTTCATCGAATTCTTGACGTGGTTGAAGGTTTTCTTTTTTTATCGTTCTTAAACAACTGTTATATCGCAAAATTGGATCAGCACAATGTTCTGGGGCCATTTTCTCTGCTATCTCGAATTCTGCAATTGCCTCAATAAATCCATCATATGCAAAAGAACGAGACATTGAATGCTTTAATAAGCTTCTTGCTTGTCTCTCTAGAAAGATTCCAGAGTAATAGTGACGTAAAAACTCTGAATTAAGTAATTTAATGCTATCGGTTATTTTATTTCGATGAACTTTGGATTCGCTCTGAGATAGCTGATCGGTTAATGCAAGAATATAGATGACTAGAGCATCTTGATTGTTATTGTCAACAGCAAAAATATCTAGGCAAATACTAATTGCCATTTCAGGCTGCAGAAGAGATCTATATTGCTTCGCTCGCTCTATAACGTCTTCAATTGAAGATTTCTCAATTTTGTGATAGTCCTTATTGTTCACCGAATAACAATTTAACCTTTAAGCTGGTTATTATATTTTATAAGACGATGAATTTTAGTCTTTAATTGTGTTTTTTATATGAAGAATTCACTTTTTTATATGAAAAATTCATATGCTGAATTAATAAACAATTAAAGTCAAATATCTAGATAGCTTTCTAAAGAATCATCTAATGCCTTGAGCCATGGTGTATGGTGAGGTGGTGACTGAGTTCCTGTCATAAGGGATTTATGTGACTTATCTCTAAAAGTCATAATATTGTCTTTCTTATTATTCTTCCAATCTAAAAAAGTTAATCTCATGCCTTCAATATCAAAATTTGGATAATCCGTTTCGTCAACTAACATCTGTATATAGTCACCTTGAAATTTATACGCGTAAGCCACACTTGAATCGGCTGTTTCCAGCTCATGCCACTCTTTTGTGTGAGACTGCATCTCATTATAAGAAGGCAATTGAACTCTTCCCAGAATAACATCTCTTGCGTACCAAGCTTGGGCATCAAACATATTAAAGGTGTACCATTGATCCTGCATTCCTAAATACATAAGTTTTGGATTCTTCTCCCAAACAACCCCCTTATAAAGCCCTAATGGATACAAGATATTATTTGTCTCCAAACGTAATGAGTCAGGCAAGAATGGAAAATGGTGAATATAACCCGTACACAAAATAATGGCATCAATATCTTTAGTGCTTCCATCAACAAAATGCACTGTATTGCCATCTACTTTTACTATTCCAGGCTTTTCTTCCCAGTTATCTGGCCATTTATATCCCATTGGAGCAGAACGATAACTGCTAGTGACGGATTTAGCTCCATATTTATAACACTGTGAGCCAATATCTTCAGCTGAATAACTGCTACCAACAACCATGACATCCTTGCCTTTAAACTCTAATGCATCACGAAAGTCATGGGCATGGAGTATCCTTCCATTAAAGTGACTAAAGCCTTCATACTCTGGAACATTTGGAGTTGAAAAATGACCCGATGCAACTACTACATAGTCAAACTCTTCAGAATAAGTTTTTTCGTTTTCAAAGTCATGAACTGTTATTGTGAACATTTTGGTTTCGTCACTATAGGTTACATCTCTAACTGCAGAATTAAATCTAATCTTATCTCTAACGCCGGCCTTAATAACTCTCCCTTGGATATAATCGAAGAGTACTTCTCTTGGAGGATAGGAGGCTATTGGATGGTCAAAATGATCTTCAAAATAATAATCTGCAAACTCTAGAGCTTCTTTTGGTCCGTTTGACCATAAATAGCGATACATGCCACTGTGAACAATTTCTCCATTCTCATCAAGACCCGTTCTCCAAGTGTAATTCCAAAGCCCTCCCCAATCGCTTTGCTTTTCAAAGCAGACTACTTCGGGAACATCCGTACCTTTCTCTTCTGCTGATTTGAACGCTCTTAATTGAGCGAGACCACTTGGGCCTGCGCCTATTATTCCAACTCTTTGTTTCATTTTCTCTCCTAAAAAATATAGACTTTATATTCCCATTATTATTTTAGGGATATTTTTTTGATTTTATATAATCATTTGCCCTTGATATGTATTATTTTTTTAAAAAAATAGTATAGAAAAAATAATAGGATCATCAGTCATTTTCCAAAACAATATTAGTGGAATTAAATGGTAAATAATGGTATAAAATGGGTTTTATGTTTCGTGGAATTCATCTTTTATCAATTGATGCAAAAGGTAGGATTAAAATTCCTACTCGTCATTTAGGACAAGTCACTAAAATTTGTTCTGGACAGATGGTCATGAGTATTCATCCTGATGATCCTTGTCTCGTTCTATACCCCCTTAAAGATTGGCAACAACTCGAAGTCAAAATTGGAGAACTTCCATCTCTCAATATTCATACCAAAAAATTATCAAGAAAACTGATTGGACATGCCATTGAGTGTGAATTAGACAAAATTGGTAGAATTCTTATTCCTAGCTCTCATAGAAATTACGCAAATTTAAATAACAAAGCTGTACTAAGTGGGCAAGGTAAAAATTTTGAAATCTGGGATGAAAGAGCATGGAAAGATCAAATTGAAAAACTTGAAAGACTGAGTAACCAAGCAGAAGTACCTCAGGAAATCTCAAAACTTTCTCTCTAGTTAAATGCCATTAAGTAATAATCATGCGTCCACTAAAGAATCTAACTACCATGACTCTGTTCTCTTTAATGAATCTTTAAATGGGCTAAACATAAAGCCAGATGGTATTTATGTTGATGCCACTTTGGGGCGATGTGGTCATGCCCAAGGAATTCTTAATCATCTTAATGACTCGGGAAGAGTGATAGGATTTGATCAAGATATTGATGCGATTAAATATGCAGAAAATAATTTCTCTGACTCGCGGCTAAGGCTGATTCATAGTAATTTTTCAAACCTAAATGACGAACTTAATAAAATTGAATTGATTGGTAAAGTTGATGGAGTCTTAATGGATCTAGGAATCTCTTCACCTCAAATAGACAATGCCGACAGGGGATTTAGCTTTAATAAAGACGGTTTACTAGATATGAGGATGGATCAATCTCAAAGAATCACTGCTGCAGAATGGCTTAAAGATACCAGTGAAAAAGAAATTGCAGATGTGCTCTATCAATATGGCGAAGAAAAAAGAAGTCGAATTATTGCTTCAGTTATAAAGGAATATCAAAAAAGTAATGAAATCAAGACAACTCTAGAGTTAGTAAATCTTATTTCTACTGTTGTCAAACCAGGCAAAAATAAGCATCCTGCAACTCGCTCTTTTCAAGCCATAAGAATAGCCATTAACGATGAGCTAATAATGCTCTCTGAAGCATTAAATCAAACGATTGATGCCTTGGATAAAGGTGGCAGACTCGCTGTCATTTCGTTTCACTCAATTGAAGATAGAATTGTTAAACAATTTATCCAAAAAAATTCTAGACCTAAACAGATTCCAAAAGGCTTGCCAATCATGATGAACAATACTCAACCTTGCCTCCTTAAGGATCTGGGAAAAGTAAAGCCATCAAATGAAGAAATAAAAATGAATAGAAGGTCAAGAAGTGCAATCCTAAGGATAGCTGAAAAGTGTTAGCGATATTTCAAAAAAGAATTGTTATTAACTTTAGTTTGATAATTTCAATAATTTTGTTATCAATTTTGAGTATCCATTGGCATCATGAAATGTACTTACTTCATAAGACAGAAAAAACACTCAAAAATGAAAACGAAAAAATTAATGCTTTGAATAGGCAATTAATGATGGAATACTCTGAAATTCAAAGTGGTGTAACTGTCTATCAAAAATCACAAGAAGAATTGTTAATGTTTGTTCCTATCGAATCTGAAATGGAAGAGGTTACTATATGAAAATAGCTCGCGTTCAAGGCTATAGGAATAGGCAGGCACTTGTAAAAGTTTGCTTTATTGCAATTGTGATTATTTTCATCTACCGTGCTTTTAGTGTTACCGACATTAAAGCAAACGACGCATCTTTAAAGGTCAAAGCCTCAAAAAATTCAGAGTTCTCAGTTATAGAAAAATCCATCAGAGGTAATATTTTAGACAGAAACAACAATCTTCTTGCAATTAATCTGATACACAAAAAAATCAATCTAGATCCTATGATTATCCAAGAGGAATATATTGACCTTTTGGCAGATGCATTACAGATTTCCAGAATAGATTTTAGGAAGCAAATCTTAGAAAAGAAAATTAATAAAAGAAAGTACTTTATTGTTAAAGAAAAACTTAAAGTAAACGATCCTATTTTAATAAATATTGCTCAACTTCAAAAGAAAAGATCTAAAGTTTGCTTTAAGGAATTTATAGCCCCTAGTGTCACTCTTATTGACAAAGCTAAAAAGATTATTGGAGTCACACCAAGTATCAAAGAGAATATTGAGGTCAATAAATGCGCAAGACAACGAATCGCTGGTGTTGCAATTGAGTCAGATGGTTTTCGTTATTACCCAAAGAAAGACTCCATGGCACCTTTGATTGGAAAAACTAACTCAGAAAATATTGGGGTATTTGGTATTGAGTCTGAATATGATCAATATTTAGCTGGAATCAATGGTGTTAGAAGGCTAGCAGACAATAAAGATAATTCAAATATCTATTATGATGCTGAATTGATCAAAAAATTTAAGGAGGGAGAGGACTTAAATCTTACGATTGATTCAGATATTCAGTTTCATGTATTCAATGCAATAAAAGAACAGGCCGAATTTCATGAAGCAGATTCAGCAGCAGCGATTGTGCTTTCTCCAAATGGTGAGATATTAGCGCTTGCCAACTACCCATCAACAAATCCAAATAATCATCAAAGCTATAGCGCTGATGATTATAGAAATCGTGTCTTTTCAGATAAGACTGAGCCAGGATCCACAATGAAACCTTTTACGATGCTTCTTGCATTAGATAAGGGAGTCATCACTGCAACGGATGATGAGTTAATTGATGTTAGAAATCGTGTTGGAAATATACTTCCTGATAAAAAGTATTTTGAAATGACAATTCAACAGATACTTGAAAAATCACATAATCTTGGTACAGTCATGGTAGCTGAAAATATTGAAAATGAAGAGTTTTATAGTACATGGGAAAAATTGGGCTTTGGAAGGTCTCTAGGCGTCATGCCTAGCATAGAAAATCCAGGAGTCTTAAGACATTACAGTAATTGGGGCTTAGCTGATAAAAGATCGCTCTCTTTTGGCCATGGTCCAATGAATATGAATCTCGCTCAACTTGCAAGAGCCTACTTAGTCTTTGCAAATGAAGGTGCCCTTCCTTCACTTAAACTTCTGAAAGTGAACAATCAAACTGAAATATTTACACAAGTATTTACTCCTGATTCAACAAAAAGAATCTCTCAAATTCTAGATTCTGTAGCTTCAGATAATGGTTCTGGATACCGAGCAGTAATTAATGGATATTCTGTAGCCGGTAAAACTGGAACCGCTGAAATGGTTATAGATGGCCAATATAATAAGGATGGCGCCAAGAGAACTTATTTTGTAGGCTATTCTCCTGCAGATAAACCTAAATACATTATGGCAGTAAGACTTGATTATCCAAAAAAATGCTTTGTGTCATGGGATCCAACCATGAGAAACCGTTGCGAAGGATCAAATTCTGCTTCCATGGCTTTTAAAAAAGCCATGGAAAGAATACTCATTAATGACCCTGAAGTAATTTCCATGCTTAAGGGTTAGGATTTTTTTTTGCTACCCGCACTCACCTTGCTTTTCATAATATTTTGCATCACAGCCTTTTCTTCATCATGAGTTTTGGCGGAGAGAATTGAAGCTTTCGTGGATTTTCTTTCATAGTATTTTTCGGCTGCAGTTAGGGCATACCCAAACTCTTCTTTAGCTTCATACTCACTCAGAAAAGGCTCCATTACACTTAACTCCTTAAGGCGTTTATAAACTCTTTCTTTAGATTTATATGGCAATAATAATGCCTCGTTTGAAAGATCAGATTCAACTTGAGCATGCCTTATCAGTTCAACCAAAACATCTGATTTTGGGAGCTTTCTTGCTCGCTCTTCGATGACACTCGAAGTCTCAAGATCATTAACAAGGGATGGATAATTAATGACACATGAAATCATTCTAGACATAAGGCTCTTAATACTTGAAGAGCTATCATGGCTGGGCTTTGTTTGAAATGAGTGATTGACTATGTCTGCCTTCTCAAGTTCATTGGCATTATAGGGTTGGGTATTATTTGCAATATTTTGTTCAATTGCTTTTTCTACTTGAGTTGTATTTTGCCCAATGGTTTGAGCAATACCCTCTATTAATTGTTGTCGATAGATTGGATAGCTGACTAGACTCACTAGTGCTGCTGATTTTTCTAAAAACAACGTCTTACCTTCAATCGTATTAAAAGGAACCTCAGCTTTTATATGTTCAATCAAAAAGTTGGAAAGTGTTTGCGCTTCTTCCACCCTTTTATTGAATGCTTTAGCAGATTCACTATTAATCAATGTATCTGGGTCTTCTCCTTCAGGCAATAGCAAAAATTTAATGACTAAGCCTGCAGTTATAGCAGGTAATGAGGTTTTTAATGCTTTCCAAGCTGCATCTCTTCCCGCCTTATCCCCATCAAAACAAAAAACAATCGTTTCAGCTGTACGGGATAAAACCTGTAAATGTGATGAAGTAGTTGCCGTTCCTAATGTAGCAACAACATTAGTTATTCCTTGTTGATGAAGTGCAATAACATCCATATAGCCTTCAACAACTATGATTGCATCAATTTTCCTAGAATATTTTCTACAATGATAAAGACCATATAATTCTTTTGATTTTGAGAACAAAGGAGTTTCAGGTGAATTCAAATACTTAGGATTATCTTTACTCGATAAGACTCGCCCTCCAAAGCCAATAACTGATCCCTTTGTATTGTGAATAGGAAACATAAGTCGATCTCGAAAACGATCATAATAGTCATCTTTTTTATCTTTTTTTGGGACGATCATTCCCATTGACAGTAGATCTTGAGTTGATTCTTCGCTATTTTTATATGAATCAAAAAGATTAGTCCACCCTGGTGGAGCAAAACCTAGTTCAAATCGCTTAGCAATCGATCCACTTATTCCACGATTTTTTGCATAATTCACTACTTTCTTTTTAGCAGCTGATGTTTTGAGTTGGTCTTGATAAAAGCCATTCAACTCTTCCATTAATTTGTTATATCTCTTAAAGCGCATATCCATAGGCTTGGCAGTTTGATCATAGACAACTGAAATTCCAGACTCACCTGCCACAGTCTCTATTGCTTCTACAAAAGCCAAGTGATCGTATTTCATAATAAAATCAATAATGCCACCACTCTCACCACAGCCAAAACAATGGTATATCTGTTTAGTTGGGACTACAGTGAAGGAAGGTGTTTTTTCCTCATGAAAAGGGCAGCATGCCTTATAATCTTTACCAGCCTTTTTTAAAGCGACACGCTTATTGATTAAACCAACAATATCTACTCTATTAGGTAAATCATTGATAAAATCTCTGTCAACAAATGGCATAATTTATAGCTTAATTATTAGTTTCATTTTATTTTTATTTTAATGTTAAACGTCGAATTTATTCACCCTAAATTTATACTTACATGGATTCTAATTCTCTTTATGCGTATTGGAGTCTTTATTCCATTTAAAACTCAAGTGATTACTGGAAAAGCGATTGGAAGAATAATGCATCCATTTATGCATAAATTGAGGTCAACTGCTTACTCAAATATTTCACATTGTTTCCCTGAAAAAAAACAATCTCAAGTTAACAGACTCGTCAAAAGGCACTTTGAGGCAATTGGAGTAAGTTTTTTCGAGACTGCTAATGCGTATTATGGAAGTGATAATAAAATTAAAAAATTGTTAACGATAAGGAATGAACATTTTTTTAAAGATGCACTTAAAGAAGAAGGGGGAATTATTCTTCTTTGCTCACATTTTATGCCCCTCATGTTGGGAAGTCGTGCACTGTTAATTAGCCATACCATTGCTAATATTTACCGGCCTCAAAATAATAAACTATTTGATAGTATTATGGTCAAAGGGTATAAAAAAAATGGTGCTGTTATGATTAAAAGTACTGACACAAGATCCATCATTAAAGCGATCAATAATAGTCTTCCTATTTGGTATGCCCCTGATCAAGATTTAGGCAAACATAACAGCGTTTTTGCGCCATTTTTTGGAATTCAGACTGCCACTGCATCAGCGACTGCAAGGCTTGCCAAAAATAACAACACTAGAGTCATTCCGTATAGTTTTATTAGGACTAGTAAAGGATATTTAATGTCCTTTGAAAAGCCAATTTCTAACTATCCAACGAGTGATCCTATTCAGGATGCGACAGTTGTCAATCAAATTTTAGAGAAACAAATTCATCACTCACCTGAACAGTATTTATGGATTCATCGTCGTTTTAAAACAAGGCCAAATGATGAAAAAAACTTTTACAAATTTAATTAATAATATTTGATTAGAAATACAACAATTCTAAAAAATAGCGTATAATTCTCAACTTAAATTTTTGTTACATGAACTATAAATTATGTCAATTGATACACAAGCTATTATTAAGGAATACCAAAAAGACCCTTCAGATACTGGTTCTGTAGATGTACAGGTTGCTCTTCTAACTGCTAGAATTAGGCACTTGACTGAGCACTTTAAAACTCACAAAAAAGATCATCATTCAAGAAGAGGGCTTTTACGTCTTGTTTCACAACGCAAAAAATTACTTGCGTATGTTAAAAATAATGATCTTACTTCTTATGCAAATCTAATCTCAAGGTTAGGCTTAAGGAAATAAGAAATTTATACCAGACAAATAAAAGCCCCTATTTTGGGGCTTTTTTATTACTTGTCGCATTAAAATAGAGTCATGGAACTTTCAGCTTATTATCAAAAAATATCAGAACTCATAGATCGATTGGATATATTGTCGAAGCATCTTAAGCTTGATGAAAAACAAGATCGACTTGAGGAAGTTAAATTAGAATTAGAAAATCCCGATATTTGGTCTAATCCTGATAAAGCTCAAGCGCTAGGTAAAGAAAAAGTCCAACTTGATAATCTTTGTGAAACATTTTCAAACTCATCAAACATCTTAAATGATGCTAAAGAGCTTTTAGAGATGGCAGAGAGTGAAAATGATAGCGCTACTGTTAATGGAATCATTTCAGATTTAAATGAAACAGAAAACTCTATTGCCACTTATGAATTCGAAAGAATGTTTAGTGGTGAGATGGATAGAAACTCTGCCTACTTAGATATTCAATCTGGATCTGGTGGAACTGAAGCACAGGACTGGGCTGAAATGATTTTGAGGATGTATTTGAGATGGGGTGACAAACACAATTTCAAAGTTAAGCTCATGGAGGTTTCAGCTGGTGAAGTTGCTGGTATCAAATCAGCTACCATACATTTTGATGGTGAATATGCATTTGGCTGGCTTAGAAGTGAGATAGGTATACATAGACTCGTTAGAAAATCTCCATATAATGCAAATGGTAAAAGGCATACCTCATTTTCTTCAGTTTTTGTGTCACCTGAGATTGATGATGATATCGAAATTGTGATTGATCCATCTGATCTTCGAATTGATACCTATCGCGCTTCAGGCGCCGGTGGTCAACACGTTAATAAAACTGAATCTGCAGTCAGGATTACTCATTTGCCAACTTCAACAGCAGTTCAATGCCAGGATGGCCGATCGCAGCATGCAAATAAAGATCAAGCAATGAAGCAGTTAAAATCAAAACTTTATGAACTTGAAATTCAAAAAAGGAACGCTGACAAGCAAGATGTTGAGGATTTAAAGTCAGATATTGGTTGGGGTCATCAGATTCGCTCCTATGTTCTTGATCAGTCTAGAATTAAAGATTTAAGAACGGGTGTTGAAAGCAGTAATACCCAAGATGTTCTTGATGGAAATCTAGATCAATTTATTGTTGCTAGTCTCAAAGCTGGTCTCTAATAAATAAATCTTCTGTAATTTTAAATGCATTGGTAAAATTGTTACGAATCAATAACGAATAAATATGAAACCTGACGATACTATTCAGTTTAATGAAAAAGGCCTTGTGCCGGTAATCACTCAAGATTATTCAACAAATGAAATCTTGATGATGGCATGGATGAATGATGAGGCATTATCTTTAAGTATAAAAACAAATAAAGCAGTCTATTTTTCGAGATCAAGAAATAAGCTGTGGTTCAAAGGTGAAGAGTCTGGAAACTACCAGGACATAGTGGAGATATTTACGGATTGTGATCAGGACGTCATTTTACTCAAGGTGAATCAAAAGGGTGGCATTACCTGTCATACTGGACGAGCCAATTGTTTTTTTAATAAGCTTGAAAATAATGAATGGAAAAGCATCTCTGAAGTAATTAAAGACCCTAAAGAAATCTATGGATAACATCTTAAATACCTTAGAAAAAATTCTTGAAGAAAGAAAATCTTTCACTGCAGAAAAATCTTATGTCTCCTCTTTGTATAAAAAAGGTGCAGACTCGATATTGGAAAAAATCAGTGAAGAGTCTGAAGAGGTTATTAAAGCTGTTAAAGAGGAAGGAAGAGATGAGGTTATACACGAAGTAGCTGATTTATGGTTTCATCTCATGGTCCTTCTTCGTCACGAGGAAATTAGTATTGATGAGATTGAGTCTGAACTAGCTAGACGCTTTGGGGTGTCTGGCCATAATGAAAAGGCCTCCAGAGAGAGAAAATAAAAAAATTCAACCTAAAAGCTCAAAAGCACTGATAATACCGTCGGCAACCTCTGAAATTCGCTTATTTTTATCCATTGCCATTTTTCTCAGGGACTGATATGCTTCATCCTCAGTAATTTTTTTATGCTTCATCAATAAACCCTTAGCCTTTTCTATGGACTTGCGTTCAGCCAACTGGCTTCTTGTTGCATCTAACTCATCTTTTAATGCCTGAAACTCCCTAAAACGAGCAATGGCTACATCAATTATGGGTTGAACTCTTTTTTCTTCAAGTCCATCAACAATATATGCATTAACTCCTGATTTAATTGCAGTTCCAGCCATATGCTCCTCTGAAGCTTCCGTAAACATTACAATGGGCTTTGGTTTCGTTTTATTGACATCTCTTAAATTTGCAAAGACGGCCTCATCAGGAATATCTGCATTGACAATAACAACGTCTGCATGGGTAATTTCATTACTATTTGCAAGATTTTCACTTTCATCTAAGCGGCAAATAACTTCATGCCCCTTGTCTTGAAGAGCTCGCCTTAAAATTGCAGAACGACCCATATTTTCGTCAACCAGAATAATTTTAAGGGGCGATTGATTCATTTTTATTTTCTTCATTATTATTACCATGAATATACCTTATTGGGGGTATATTTAATTAAGGATTATTCTTCGACTGTTGTTCATTTAGCTCACTTTAAAGCTTTAGCTAGTGAAAAAGGAGAATAATTCACTAGCTAAGTCAATAAACTTTCACTTCAGCTTTGTGCTGAAGTGAAAGGTGTCAATCCAAAAATTTTAAAAATCTTTAATTTGACACTATCAGTTTGAACTATTTAGTTACAAACTCTGGATAAGCTTCCAATCCACATTCGGAAAGATCAACACCATCTTCTTCTTCTTCCTTTGATACACGAATTCCAATCAAAGATTTAAGGCCTAGCCACACTAAATAGGATGTTGCAAACACCCAAATAAATATTGTTCCAGCTCCAACTAACTGTCCTGAAAATGAAACATCACTATTTGTTAGAGGAACAGCTAAAAGCCCCCAAAGTCCAACAATACCATGCACTGAAATGGCGCCTACTGGGTCATCTATTTTTAGTTCACGATCGAGCCAAACTATTGAAAGTACTACAATAACACCACCTACTGCTCCGATTAAACTTGCAACAAGTGCACTTGGCGTATCTGGTCCAGCAGTAATTGCAACAAGACCTGCTAAAGCACCATTAAGTGTCATCGTTAAGTCTGCTTTACCAAACCAAAGTTTTGCAAAAACAAGTGCAGCAATGACGCCTCCTGCAGCAGCAGCATTAGTATTAACAAATACCATTGCTACCGCATCTGCGCTTTCTTTACTTGCCATTGCTAAGACTGAGCCACCATTAAAACCAAACCAGCCTAACCATAAAATAAATGTTCCTAAAGTAGCTAAAGGAAGATTTGCACCCAAAATAGGTTTTGAATTTCCATCTTTGTCATATTTTCCTTTTCTTGGTCCAAGAACCAACACTCCAGCAATTGCTGCAGCTGCTCCAGCCATATGAACAATGCCTGATCCTGCAAAGTCATAGAAACCAAAATCACCTAAGTTGTACAGACCGAAAACATCATTTCCGCCCCAAGTCCAAGATCCTTCGAGAGGATAAATGATAGTTGTAAAAATTACAGCAAAGGCAAAAAACGTAAATAACTTCATTCTCTCAGCAACCGCACCAGATACGATTGACATCGCTGTGGCTACAAAGACTACCTGAAAGTAGAAGTCAGAGGCATTTGAGTATGTTTCACCCTGGCCACTAATTCCCGATAAAAATGCTCCACCTCCATACATCAAGTCATAACCATAGATCATGTACATAGTACAAGCAATAGCAAAAAGACCAATATTTTTAGTTAATATTTCCGCTGTATTTTTACTTCTCACTAGACCGGCCTCTAGCATCGAAAAGCCAGCTGCCATCCACATAACAAGAGCACCCATTACTAAAAAGTAAAAAGTATCAATTGCATATTGTAATTCTAAAATTTGATTTTCCATTTCCTTCTCCTATAATGCCTCTGGCCCAGATTCACCCGTACGAATTCGGACAACCTGCTCTAGGCTAGTTACAAAAATTTTGCCATCTCCGATCTTTCCACCATTAATTTTGCAAGCAGAGCTAATGACTTCAATAACCTCATCAACTTGCTCGTCGGTAATCGCAATTTCTAATTTAACTTTAGGGAGGAATTCCACAACAAACTCTGCACCTCGATAAAGCTCAGTGTGCCCTTTCTGTCTTCCAAACCCTTTTACTTCAGTAACAGAAACACCATTAATATCAATTTCTGAAAGAACTTGTCTCACGCTATCCAGTCTTTTTGGCTGGATAAAAGCTGTAACCATTTTCATATCATTACTCCTATATCAAAAAACAAAGAAGCCCGCTACCTTCAAGAAAGTAGCGGGCTTCTATACCAGTTCAGCTCATCATTAAACTGACGAAAAAAAACGCTTATCTAGGTTATTACCCAAATAAACGTCAATGTCTTTTCTTGATACCAACATTGGTTTCAAGTACGCTATATTATATAGAATATTTTTTTAGATATTTAATTTTTTTAAATATTCTGACTCAGAAAGAATTTTAACGTTATGATTTTTGGCCTTATTCATCTTTGACTGTCCAACATTTTCTCCAATAATCAGAAAGTCAGTTTTTGAGCTTACAGTCTTTGCTACATTTATTCCTAATGACTTTGCTTGCTTTTCTAGATCAGATCTAGATTGACTCATTGTGCCCGTAAAAACAATTTTTTTCTTATAAAAAGCATTTGAGTTCGCGTGATTATCATCTATTAATAAAGTTTTCTCTAAATCAAATCCGCCAGATATCAACACTTCATATTGAGATTTGATGGACAATAGTCCATCAAAAATAAGCTCTGCAGTTAACTCAGCAAAGCCATCTATATTAGCAATCTCATCAACCGAAAGGTTAAAAACTTTTTCAATTGAATAATTTTTTAATAAATTTTCGCAGTTACCCATTCCAAGCCTTTGGACGCCAAAAGCAGCTAAAAAGCGCCAATCTTCAATACTTTCTTGGCGCGACCTATCAAGCTGATTAATGAGATTTTGAGAAGTTTTATCGCCAAAGCCCATAGAGACTAGTTTGTCCACATTGAGTAGATATATATCACTGACCTGACGAATACCTTCCTCATATAGTTTTTGAATTGTTGCTTGTCCGAATCCATCATTATTTGCCAAGATACGGAAAAAATAAATCATTTTCCCAACAATTTGGTCTTGGCAAGCATTGACATTAGGGCACATCAGAAAGTCTGAGTCCCAAATCAAAAGAGAATTACAGCTCGGACAGTTTAAAGGTATATCAACCTCAGCAGTTTTAAGGACTTTATTAATTTTAGGAATCACCATACCACTTCGAGTTAACTCAACGACACTCCCAGCACCTAAACCTTGTTCTCTAACTAAACCGTAGTGGTGACCAGTTGCTCGATAAATTGTTGCACCGCTCAACTGAGTCGGCTCTAGCTCTGCAACAGGTGTGATCTTTCCAGTCCTCCCTACTTGAGCCGTAACTGAAATAACTTTAACTTGTGCCTTCTCCTTGTTTTCTTTGTAAGCAATCTGCCAGCGATGGAACTTACGATTAGAACCCATATAGGCTTTTAATTCTGGATTAACTATTTCGAAAACCACACCATCAATATCAAAATCAACACCGCCCTCTAGCTCCATTACTATATCCAAGAACTGATTTTTGAATTCACTAATGCTACCTTGCCAAAAGGGTAGTTGCTTGAAAGGAACAAATAAGGCAGCTTTTGCATCAATTGCATCTCTAGCAAAATTATCTAACTCTTTTTCTTTAATGAGGCTAGCCTGAAAATTTCTTGGATACTCAAAATGACTACTCAAATGGCTTTCAAAATAACTTCTCTTAACAACAATCTCTCCAGGACCTTGACCTCTCTCGCTCTCATTTAAAATGCTTAGTCCTCTTTGAAATACTCTAGTGATATCACTCCCCTTATTGCCATCACCTCTAGTGAAGAGTTTGTTTCCATCATCATAGCCTGCAAATCCATCCAATTTTGCAGTTCCTTTAATCTGGATATCAGACTGAGGAATGCTTATCTCATCTGAAAATTTTGTAATTCTCTCCAACCATTTCTCAATTTCATTCCAAGTATAGGCTTTGTCAGTTGAGAGCATTTTCTCAGGAAGCTTTATTTTTTCATCTGAAAACCCTTCGTTTTCAGCTTCAACCTTTTGAAGAAATGGATGTTTAGGTAGTCTTTTTTTAAGCTCAGGAATAAAGATGAAATCATAATTTTCATCAGTAACTATGGGTTTACCACTTCGATATCTCTCATTCGCTAGAATACAAAAATCTAGCAAATCAGAATCTGACAAGTCACTAACCAATATATTTTCATTGGCGATGTCTTTAATTTGTATTTTTGTCAGCATGATTTATAAAATCTAGCTTGATTTTAAAATGTTAAAACTTGGAAGCAATTTGATCGAATAGCTCTGCACTGTAGCTAATAGTTTTCTCATCATCCTCTTCACTGAGATCTACAAAAATTACTTTTGTTTGTAAACTAGTGTCTTCTTTTAAAATCAATTGGTAGGTTTTTGTTATTGATGCTGTAGCAAGAAGTTTTGAGAAGAAACCTTTATTAGGGGTTACATTAATAAAATAACTACCTTCTAGTGAGTCACGATCATTAATATCAACACTCAATTCATCAAGTGCCCAGCCTAAAAGTTTCCATGATTCTTTTTTATCAAATGGGAAAACTAAAGAAGCATAACCAGTATCTGAGAGGACAACTGACACAGTAGTTTTGTTCTTTTCAACATTTGATTGAATCTTAGAAATAGAATCATCTCTGTCATTGCCTAAGAAAATCATTAGTTGAAGAAGCATTTCTGACTCAAGCTCTACATCTTTCTCTCTTGGCTGCCACACCCTCACTGCTCCACTCACAACTTCACCGATTGAACTTAATGTCAAGTAAACTTCAGACTCCATTGGATTAGCTGTTGCCTCAATTCGGATTCTATACTTATCAGCAATGGGTAGACCATATTGCGTCTTTAAAACTTTAGATAGTGCCGCACGAATTGACCCCAAAGATTTATCAGGAACATTTGTCTCGATCTCCAGGTAATCTGTTTCTAAGAGACCAATCTTTTGATTTTCTTTCTCAATTTGAAATCCATATGAACGAAAAAAATCTTTTGATAATGCCCAAACCTCAGCAGGTGGAATGTCAACTAGAAGCCATCGGCGATATTTATCTCTCATCACTTCAACATTTTGAACCCGTACAAGAACATCTGAATTATCATTAACTTCAATCACTTTAGTAAATGCACCTTGAGAACTCGGAGCAGTCAGATCTGGGGGAATGATAAGCGAATCAACATTCTCATCCACCTCATAATTTACTGCTCTACTTCCTAAGCCAATTTTTTTCACAGGATCAGTAACTTTTGAACAACTAGCAAGAAACACACTAATTAACACTATTATTAAAAAATTGATAATTTTCATATTAAACCTAATTCCTTTAAATCATTTTCAACAACTGTTTTATATTTATCTGATAACTCAATCAATGGCAATCTAATTCCACTATCACACATACCCATTTTATGTAAAGCCCATTTAACTGGTATTGGATTTGACTCAATAAATAGATTTTTATGAAGCCCCGAGAGTTCTTCATTTAATTTCTTAGCAAGCTCAGCATTTCCAGCAATAGCAGCTAGATATGCTTTTTGAAGCTCTTTAGGAGTAACATTTGCAGTGACTGAAATACCTCCATGACCACCCAATAAAAGAAAATCGACAGCCGTAGCATCATCGCCGGTAAGCAGTAAAAAATCTTCAGGGCACTTTGCTACAAGCTCTTTGATGACTGAAAGGTCTCCCGTAGCATCCTTAATACCAATAATATTTGAAATTTCTGAGAGCCTTGAAGTGGTATCTACTGACATGTCCACTGCAGTTCTTCCGGGGACATTGTAAAGAATTTGATCAATACTAACGCTTTCAGCAATTAATTTAAAGTGCTGAAATAATCCCTCTTGAGTCGGCTTATTGTAATAAGGCGTAACCAGTAAACAGGCGTCAGCACCAAAATTTTTAGCTTCCTGTGTGAGCTCAATAGCCTCGGATGTCGAGTTTGCCCCAGTCCCAGCAATAATTGGAATTCTTCTTGCAGCATATTTGATCGTGTGATCTATGATTTTAAGATGCTCTTTAACGCCCACAGTCGCTGATTCACCAGTCGTTCCAACTGAGACTATTGAGCTTGTTCCAGAGTCAATATGAAAGTCGATGAGGCTATTTAGTGATTCATAATCAACGCTCCCATCATCAAACATTGGGGTAATTAGTGCAACATTTGAGCCGACAAAGGAGTGATTGTTATTCATAAGGTGATTTATTCAAAATGTAGCAAAATTATATACGATTGGCCTTCTAATAACAATTCAAGAGCCTACTTTAATCTAATACTTTAACTTGATAAAAGATCAGGTCGTTTTTGTTTTGTTTTCTTTTTAGCTTGCTCTAATCGCCAAGCATCAATCTTAGCCTGATTTCCACTCAACAATACCTCAGGAACTAGGTCTCCATCGATACTCTCTGGCCTTGTATAGTGCGGGTAATCAAGTAAATTATTGACAAAAGAGTCATTAAGTGAGTCTTTGTTACCCAAAACATTAGGCAAGCGCCTACTCACAGAATCTATTAATACCATTGCAGCTAGCTCACCGCCACTGATTACATAATCTCCAATTGATACTTCGTAATCAACATCATTCTCAATGATTCTCTCGTCAACACCCTCGTATCGACCACAAAGAAGCGTTAACGATTCAAAGGATGCTAATTTTTCAACTAAGTTTTGATTTAGTGTTTCGCCCTGTGGTGATAAATAAATAACCTTAGTTTCTGGATCCTGCTCCTTGATTTTTTTGATGCAGTCTCTAATCGGTTTGACCTGCATAACCATTCCAGCACCGCCGCCATAGGCTTTATCATCAACATTTTTGTAGTTATTTTCACTAAAATCTCGAAGCTGCCATTCATTAATCGATATGATAGACTTCTTGATAGCTCTCGCAATCACGCCTTCCTCTTTAATTGCGGAGAACATTTCAGGAAAAAGGGTGATGATGTCAAATCTCATTTGAAATCAAAACTAAGGACATATATTCACAAGCACTTGATAATAGATCTCACTTAAGTCATCAAGATCTTGCACTAGCACAGATTCATTGACCTGATGAATTGTAGCATTGACTGGTCCAAGTTCTACGACTTGAGTTCCCTCTTGCGCAATAAATCTTCCATCAGAAGTCCCGCCAGAGGTTGATAGTTCAGTCTCAATTCCCTTAGTTTTTTTAATCGCCTGAATGCATGCACTAACTAGTTCGCCTTTTGGCGTTAAAAATGGGTAGCCAGAATGAGACCACTCTATGGAGTAATCAAGGTTGTGTGAATCAAAAATTTCATGGACTTTCTTTTGCAACTCCTCTTTAGTCGTTTCAGTAGAGTAGCGAAAATTAAACATAACCTGAGCGTCTCCAGGAATAACATTTGTTACGCCATCTCCTGAATGCATATTTGATATTTGAAAAGAGGTTGCTGGAAAATAGTCATTACCATTATCCCACTCTTGTTTACAGAGATCATCAAGGGCAGGAGAAACAAGGTGAATAGGGTTTTTAGCTAAATGAGGGTATGCGACATGACCCTGCTTTCCATTGATCTTCAAAACACCATTTAATGACCCTCTTCGTCCATTTTTAATAACATCTCCAGTAATAGAGGTTGATGAAGGCTCGCCTAATAAACAATAGTCTATCTTTTGGTTACTTTCATTAAGGAATTCCATTACTTTTACTGTCCCATTTACTGCAACACCCTCTTCATCAGAAGTTATTAAAAAGGCAATTCTGCTATTATGATTTGGATTTTCTTTTAAATATTTTTCAGTTGCAGTAACCATTGAAGCAAGCCCACCTTTCATGTCTGCAGCACCTCGACCATAAAGATACCCATCTTTTATTGTTGGCTCAAATGGTTTAGTATTCCAAGCGTTCTCATCTCCTGCAGGGACAACATCCGTATGCCCCGCAAAGGCAAATAAGGGGCCACTATTTCCATGTACTGCCCAGAAATTCTCAACATCTCCAAATTTAAGAGGGTATATTTCAAAGCCGATTTTTTTGAGTCGATCAATCATTATTGCCTGGCAGCCACAATCATCAGGGGTGATTGAAGGTTTATTTATAAGAGATTTTGCTAGTTCTAGTGTATTACTCATGATGACTATTTTACTTGTAAATTCAATACTGTACCCAGAGCCTCTTCGATTATATTTCTATCCGGATGATCAGTAGACATAAGGTAAAGGGCTTTCTCCCAAAACTCAATAGCACCACTAAGATTACCTTCATGTGCTGCAACAATACCCGAAAAATATAAAACTTGAATAGACTGTGGATCAAGACTCAGCGCTTCATCGATCAAAACTTTGGACTTGCCATCGAATTGTCCATCTTGACTGGCTGCTATAGCGCTCGCAAATTGAAGCAATAAGTCAATATCTTTCGAATTTATTAAATATGCATTCTCAAATGCTTCGATTGATTCATCAACTTTACCGATACCGATTTGAGCTAGACCTAACATTTTTAAAGCCTGAAAGTCATCTGGATTTTCCTCTATAAAGCTCTCAAGTCTCTCAATACTATCGCTCATACTCATCGGCTCTGTTAGAGAATTCTCAGATGAAATCATTTTGGGTGCTAATTGTGAATATATACCCAGTGACAAAACACTAAAAATTAAAATAATTGTAAGTGTCCAATGTAATGGTTTAATAGCAATACTCTCCTTTGTATCAGTCCTCATCTCAGTCGCTAAAGTGCTAATGATTTCTGATTCGGCAGCCTGGTATTGATCATCCGCAATAAGGCCTTGATTAATATCAGATTTAAGCTCATCCTGCCTTTGCTGATTGATAGCAATGTTGGATTCATCACCACTCAAACTCTGACTGATTGGCCTAAACAGAAACCATGCAAAAAATGTACATGACAATACAATCATTATGATAAATTGCCAAGCTATAATCACGATCCAACCCTCAAGAAGTAACGGCGATCAACGGCGGCTAAAAGAGCTCCAAGGGCAATCATTAGTCCGCCTAACCAGATCCAGCGAACAAGCGGCTTATAATAAATCCTGACACTCCAAGCCCCACCTCCCAAGCCCTCACCGAGTGCAACATATAGATCTCTTGTGATTGAGGGATCAATCGATGCTTCGGTCATCGGCATGCCTGTTTGATAGTAACGTTTTTCAGGTTTTAGCTGAGCTACTTTGTTAGTATTTTTAAATACACTAATGTCTCCAATAAAGCCAGAATAGTTCTCTTTTGAATGAGGGCTCACACCATTAAAAACAAAGTTATATCCAGCAATCTTTTGAGTTTCACCGACATTCATTTTGATATCTTTTTCAATACCGAGTTGGGTTGTCACTGTGGCCCCCAGAACAAAAACAGCAATACCAAGATGCGCAATAATCATTCCAAAAAATGACATAGAAAGCTTTGCTTTCGATCGCATTCTTTTTATGAATAAAACGAAGACATGGTTAACTACCCATATGAATAGACCAACTGCAATTAGAACAAAAATATTATCCGTAATAAAGACCCATGAAAGGAATGTTAATAGGGCAACACAAATCCACTCAAACTTTAATAAGTTGAAAACCCTAAATAGTGAATCTTTCTTCCACCTGACATAGGGGAATACTGCTAGCGCGATGACACCAGGAATCATAATGGGCACAAAAACTGCTTTGAAATAGGGTGCTCCAACTGATATTTTCCCAAGGTTAAGTGAATCCAGAATGAGCGGATAAAGAGTTCCCAAAAGAACACTTAACATGGCTGTGACTAGCAAGATATTATTTATCAGCAGCCCTGTCTCTCTAGAAAGCAAAGAAAACGGATTACTTTGCTGTAATAAACTAGATCGCCATGTGTAAAGAACCAACGATCCTCCGATTACTATAAATAAAAAGATGAGGATAAACAAACCTCTTGTTGGATCGGTTGCAAAAGCATGAACTGAAGTCAAGACTCCAGATCGTACTAGAAATGTTCCGAGCAAGCTTAATGAAAATCCTCCAATAGCAAGCAGTACAGTCCACTGCTTAAATGCCCCACGTTTTTCACTTACACTCAAGGAATGAATCAGGGCCGTTGCTACCAGCCAAGGCATGAATGAAGCATTTTCAACTGGATCCCAAAACCACCAACCTCCCCAGCCAAGCTCGTAATATGCCCACCAACTGCCAAGCGTTATACCGGTAGTTAAAAACGACCAAGATACTAGCGCCCAGGGCCTAGTCCATCTAATCCAAGTACTATCAAGTTGCCCTCTTATGAGTGCAGACAATACAAAAGCGAACGGAATAGCTAAGCCGACGTAGCCCATGTATAGCATAGGAGGGTGGACTGCAAGACCAAAGTCTTGGAGCAAAGGATTAAGCTCACGACCCTCTGGCGGTGGAATCAATAGACGCTCAAAAGGGTTAGAGGTAAAAAGGAGAAAAAGTAAAAAACCTAAACTAATAGCACCTAGAACAATCAGAGTCAGATTTATTAAATCTGATGGAATTCTTTTTGAAAAAATTGAAACAGCAACAGTCCAAAGAGAGAGTACGAATACCCATAAAAGTAAAGATCCCTCATGTGATCCCCATACGGCTGAAGCCTTATATAAAACTGGAAGCTGAGTATTAGAATTCTCTGCAACGTATTTAACTGAAAAATCATTCGTTAAAAATGCAGTCATTAACACAAAGAATGCTACCGTAATCCAAAAACCTTGAGCCCAAACTAATGGCTTTGCAAGCTGAGCAAGAGAGTCTTTATTCTGATAAAGCCCAACCGATGGAACCACAATCAAAACTAGAGAAATAACCAGCGCGAGAACAAGTGCAAAATGCCCAACTTCAATCAACATAAAGCCATACTTTTTATTGTGTTTTTAAGAGGTAATATTTTACAGGATTTATTGTGTTTATTAAAAAATACAATGAGTTTATCTTTTTATGTTTAGTTGATAACGACCCCATGGTTTCTGAAGAAGCAAGGACAGTGGGCTTCAAAAATTTTGAAAAGTCGATGACTGCTTTGAAACAATGGTTTGAAGAAGGTCATTTTAAGAGATAGATTTTGATCTTCTCATGCAAATAAATTGGTCCACAACAGAAACCATCATTAAGAACTTAAAATTTAGAAATCTTAACAAGCCAAGTGATAGCGAACTTAATGTAATCTGGGATGTTATGAAAAAGAGCTCCTAAGAGCTCTTTTTTATTCATATTTATGGTGCGGAAGGAGAGACTCGAACTCTCACGTCTTGCGACACTGGAACCTAAATCCAGCGTGTCTACCAATTCCACCACTCCCGCGAAGAGTTCTGAATTATACCCAAATAAATTAACTATTTCTTCATTAAGAAATAGATTTCATTATTTAATTGCCGTACCAATTCAACTTTTCATTGAGCTTGACAACCTCACCCACAATCATCAAGGTTGGTGCATGAATATCTTCCTTTGCTATTAAATTTGGTAATTCAGTTAACGATGAAATATATACCTTTTGTTCGGGCATTGTTCCTTTTTCAATTATTGCAATAGGCATGTCTTTATCCATCCCATGCTCCATGAGTTTCTCGCATATATAATTAGCACCACTCAAAGCCATATAGAAAACTATAGTTTGTTGATCAATGATGAACTCATCCCATGGGAGGTTAGTTGTTCCATTCTTTAGGTGCGCAGTTACAAATCTACAGGACTGAGAATAATCTCGATGGGTTAGTGGTATGCCTGCATATGAAGAGCAACCCGATGCAGCAGTAATACCCGGGACCACTTGAAATGGTATTCCGTTCTCAGATAGAGACTCTATCTCCTCACCACCTCTTCCAAAAATGAATGGATCGCCGCCTTTTAATCGGCAAACTCTCTTTCCTGACTTTGCAAGTGTAACGAGTTGATCATTAATGTCAGCCTGCCTAGTTGATTTGTCACTACCACCTTTTTTTCCAACATATATAATCTCTGAATCTCTTCTAACTAGCTCCATTACTCCTTTAGAAACAAGACGATCATAAAGAACAACATCAGCCTGTTGAATTAACCTCAAAGCCTTAAAAGTCAATAAATCAGGATCTCCAGGCCCAGCTCCAACCAAATAGACCTCCCCCAATTTCATCTCTACTGAGTCATTCAGCTGTTTTTCTATGTCGTCCTTTGCTTCACTGATTCTCCCTGAAAAAACTTTTTCAGCAATCACACCAGAAAATGTAGCTTCCCAAAAAGCCCTTCTGTCCTTTATTTTTGAAAAACGATCTTTAGCTTTCTGTCTATAATCTCCTGCAATTTCAGCCAATATTCCATAGGCGCTAGGAATGACTGTTTCTAATTTTGCTCTAATAATTCTAGCTAAGACAGGCGCCTTGCCGGCTGAGGATACTGCAATAATAACGGGTGAGCGATCAACAATCGATGGCATTATGAAGCTTGACAAATCAGGTGAGTCAACAACATTGACTGGAATTCTCTTGTCATGCGCAATTGAAGAAATTGATGAATTAACGGATGAGTCATCTGTTGCAGCAATAATGACTGAATAATCTTTTATATCAGTTTGCTCAAAACTCTTATTAATTAACGTTATATGACCTTCCTTGAAAAGACTATTTATGTCTTCGCAAAATAATGGTGATAGGCAGTCAACTTTGGCCTGCGCTTTTAATAGTAGGTTAATCTTTCTTAGAGCAATATCACCACCACCAACTACAAGGGTTGGCTTTTGTTTAATATTTATGAAAATTGGCAGGTGTTCCATAATTGACTCTTATTTAAGCTCTAAAAACTTTTTGACAAAGGGAATTGAAATAGGTTTTTTAGATTGCAGAGAAGCCTTATCTAAATCATTTAAAGTTGATAGTAGTAGCTTTAAATCTCGCGAGTAGTTCTTGAACAAGTATTCATAAACGTTGGAGTTAACAGATAAGTTTCTCTGACTCATCTGACTATCAATTACACTCATGATTAACTCATCATTAAGTTCTTCAAGTTTATAAACAGCAGCTAAACTGAGTCGTGTTTTAATGTCTCTCATAACTTCTAAATCAGATGGCAAGCTATCTGCGCCAACCAAGATAAAAACTTGAGTCTGTCTCGCTCGATTATATAAATCGAAAAACACCTCTTGATTCTTACTAGAAATTAGATGCACATTATCAAAGCTAATAAAATCTAACTGATTAACTAAATCCAAAATATGCTCTGGAAATGACTCACTGCAGTCAATATAAACAGCATTTTTATCCATTTCCAAAGCTTTCAATACTGCCCCTTGAAGGATATGAGTCTTGCCTTGGCCTGAGTTCCCATAGATAAAAACCTCCGACGAATCTTCATCAAGAAATAGCTGGTTTATTGACCTTAAAAGCTCATGATTTGCAACAAAATTTTCCAGAAGCATTGATGTGTTGAGACTAATTGGCAAACCGAGTTGATTCATTTTTTTGTCTCTTGCAAGATGAATTTTTTAACCCAGAGAAGGCCATAATCTGCCCCACTTAGGGCTGTCGATGTTGCCACTATGATAAAGACCATCTCTTTTATGCCATCTATTCCAATGTATAGCTCGATGAGGAGCAAGTATAAAACTAGAGTAATTTGCAGTACAGTATTGACTTTACTAATGAGGCTTGGCTCTAACAGATCACTTTCAGCACTCTCCTCACCAAGAAAATATCCCAGCGCGCCAGCGATAATGATAACGTCACGAACGAAAATAATCATGAGCAACCATAATGGTAGAACGTTAACCCAATAAAGAGTAATAAAGGTGCATGTTAACAAGACTTTGTCAGCAACAGGATCAAGAATTGAACCCAGTCTCGACTGCAAATAAAACTGTTTAGCAATCCAGCCATCCAATGCATCGGTAATGCCTGCAATTAAAAATAATAGCAGTGTCAGAAGATACTGCTCTTTTAGTAGCGCTATAACTACGGGAACTGTTAAAATAATGCGTATTATTGAAAGCGCATTGGGTAGCATCGAATAGCTCATTATTTTGCTTGATTTAATCCATTTTTTTAAGACCTTAATTATACGGAAAACAACATGTCGTCATTGACTTATAAGGACTCAGGAGTTGACATTACCAAAGGTAATCAGCTCATTGAACAAATCAAACCCATTGCAAAATCAACTCTAAGGCCTGGTGTTTTAGCTGGCTTAGGTGGCTTTGGTGCAATGTTTGAAATTCCTTTAGACAAATACAAAAACCCAGTACTCATTTCAGGTACGGATGGCGTTGGAACAAAGCTTATGGTTGCAGAAATGCTTAATAAGCATGATACGATTGGCATTGATTTAGTTGCAATGTGCGTGAACGACCTTATCGTTCAAGGCGCGGAACCTTTATTCTTCTTAGACTACTATGCAACAGGTTCACTTAATACAGATATAGCGACTTCTGTCATTCAAGGAATTGGCGAGGGATGTCGACTCTCTGGTTGTTCGCTCATTGGAGGTGAAACAGCTGAAATGCCTGGAATGTACAAGGGCGAAGAATATGACTTAGCTGGATTTTGTGTTGGAATTGTCGAAAAAGATCGCATTATTGATAGCTCAAAGGTGAGTTCAGGCGATCATATTGTTGCTCTTGGCTCTTCTGGCCCTCACTCCAATGGGTATTCATTAATCAGGAAGGTTTTAGAAAAAAAGCAGCCAACACAGAATCAGCTGGATTTATTAATTGAGCCTACAAAGATCTATGTCAAATCAATTCTATCGTTAATTCAGAGTTTGCCTGTCCACGCGATATCACATATAACCGGTGGTGGTCTTCTTGAAAATATACCTAGAGTGCTACCTGATAATCTAGCAGCAAAACTGGATTCAAATTCATGGAGTATGCCAGAAATCTTTCACTGGCTTCAAACTCAGGGCAATATAGATACTAATGAAATGTATCGAGTGCTGAACTGCGGTGTTGGGATGGTTGTTATCATTCCAAAAGAATCATCAAATGATGCCGTTGAACTATTAAATAAATGTGGTGAGAATGCTTGGCTCATAGGAGTGGTGACTCACTCGACAGGCGAACAGGTCATAATTTAGTTGCAATGAGGGCTGTCATTTTAATTTCAGGTAATGGCTCTAACTTACAATCCCTGATAGATAATGCTAAAAAGATTGACCTTGAAATATGCTCAGTTATTAGTAATAAAAGAGCTGCTTTTGGCTTAAAACGAGCAGAACAAGCTCATATTAAGACGCATTTTGTTGACCCTAATCTATTCAAAATCAGAGAAGATTTTGATAAAAAACTTATTTCAATAATTGATGATATTGATGTTGATCTCATTGTTCTAGCAGGCTTTATGAGGATTCTATCACCTGACTTTATTAATCATTTTTCTGGAAAAATTCTTAATATACATCCCTCATTATTGCCAAAATTTCCAGGACTTAATACTCATCAAAAAGCAATTGATTCTAAAGAGAAGTACCACGGTGCAAGTGTTCATTTTGTAACAGAGGAGTTGGACGGCGGTCCAGTAATCAGTCAAGAGATTGTCGAGGTTGACTCTAAAGACACGGAACATTCACTCGCAAAAAAAGTTCTAGAAAAGGAGCATATTCTCTATCCAAGAGTTATTCATTGGTATACTCAAAATAGACTCAAACTCATAAAGAAAGATTGTATAACGCTTGACGGTAATATCTTATGAAGAAAATTATTCTCGTATTTCTAAGCCTCATATTTACGAATTCTCTAGCACTCTCTCCATACATTGGAAGCTATCAGCTCTATGCAGATACAAAAATGGGCAACTTACAAATTGGATCTGCTGTTTTAAACCTAGAAATGAATGAGAGTGAGTTTACATTTACAACTGAAGCTAAAACAGAGTCCCTTTGGAAGGCTCTTTATGACTATTCAAGGTATGAAAAAAGTACTGGAAATGAGATAGATGGTCAGGTTATCAATAAACACTTTAGCGTCAATGAAAAAATAAAAGGTGAAATCAAAAAGGATTATGAAATAACCATTGTTACCGATAAAAATTATGCATTATCGAGTACAGGTGAAGAATTTGAAATAAAACCGGGCCTACTTGTTGACCCCTTAAGCGTCTATCTTGCGCTTTCAAATGACATGCTTAATAATCCAGACCAATCTGAATTCACCTATCAAGTGGTCGATCAAGACGGCGTTAAGTATTTAAAGTTTATTACTGAAGGACAAGAAAACGTCTCTATCAACGCTAGAGACATTGAAACTGTTCGTGTCACTTGTGAGGAGTTGGAGCTGACTCTTAATTTATCAGTTAAGGATAACTTTCAACCTGTTAGAATCCACAAGGTCAACGGTAAAACTGAATTTACAATGCTATTAATCGAGTTCAGAAGCTAAATACTAAAGGTGTTCTTTTAGAAATTGACCAGTAAATGACCTTTGATTTGTCGAAACCTCTTCGGGGGTTCCGCATGCAATTATTTCACCCCCTTTATTTCCCCCTTCAGGACCCAAATCAACAATCCAATCGGCCGTTTTAATAACATCAAGGTTATGCTCAATAATCACAATTGTATTGTTTCGGTCTCTCAATCTAAAGATGACCGAGAGGAGCTGCTTGATATCATGAAAATGAAGTCCACTGGTTGGCTCATCAAGAATATAAAGAGTTTGCCCAGTATCTGACTTAGAGAGCTCTTTGGCTAGCTTTATTCGTTGAGCTTCGCCCCCCGAGAGCGTAGTCGCATTCTGACCAAGCGTGATGTATGAAAGTCCAACATCCATTAGTGTCTGAATCTTTTGATTAATCTTAGGGATTGCCTGAAAAAAATCTAAGGCATCCTCAACGGTCATCTCTAAAACCTCTGCAATTGACTTACCTTTGTATTTAATCTCTAAAGTCTCTCTGTTGTATCTGTGACCACCGCAAACGTCACACGAAACGTAGATATCAGGAAGAAAATGCATTTCAACTTTAATCAGTCCATCTCCCTTACAGGCCTCACATCTTCCACCTTTAACATTAAAACTAAAGCGTCCCGACTTGTATCCTCTGGATCGTGATTCAAGTGTAAGCGCGAATAAATCACGTATTAAAGTAAATACCCCTGTATAGGTTGCAGGATTCGATCTTGGCGTCCTTCCAATAGGGCTCTGACTAATATTTACAACCTTGTCAAAAAGCTCCATTCCCTTAACCTCTTTGAATGGGGCAATGTCAGTTTGTGCGCCATTTAAAGTCTGCGCTGCTAACTCGTATAGCGTGTTGTTAATGAGTGTCGACTTTCCTGAACCAGAAACTCCAGTAATACAAGTCAAGACACCAACTGGAATACTTAAATCAACATTTTTTAAATTATTGCCGCTTGCTCCAGTAATCTCAATCCAGTCATTCGATTTTTTCCGAGCCTTTGGAGTACTAATTTCTAATCGCCCACTTAGATAATCACCGGTCAGTGACTTTGTGTTTGCAATTACTTCTTGAGGGGCGCCACTTGCAACGATTTCACCGCCATGAATCCCAGCACCTGGCCCAATATCCACAACAAAATCAGCCTGCCTGATAGCATCTTCATCATGCTCTACAACGATAACCGTATTGCCTAAATCCCTCAGATAAGTCAATGTATCCAATAGTTTCTGGTTATCTCTTTGATGAAGACCAATCGATGGCTCATCGAGCACATATAGAACGCCAATTAAACCTGCTCCAATTTGAGAGGCAAGCCTAATCCTCTGTGCCTCGCCCCCTGAAAGAGAGTTAGCTTTTCTCTCGAGATTTAGATAATCCAAACCAACATTAATTAAAAAGTGTAACCGTTGAGAAATTTCATTGAGAATTTTGCTTGCAATTTCACCACGCTGACCAGCAAGCTCTAGTGTCTCAAAAAAATCGAATACCTGGTCTATTGTTAATTTGGTCAAATCAGAAATGTTCTTGTCATCAATAAAGACATTTCTTGCGGATGCATTTAACCGATCGCCGTGGCAACTGGCACAAGGCTTACTGATTACATACCTTGAAAGATCCTCTCTGACTGAACGAATCTCACTATCAGCATATCGACGCATCATCCTTGGGATAATTCCTTCAAAAGGCTTCTTTCTGCTTGACCAGCCCCTTCTTCCTTTTATCTTCGAAAAATCAATCGATTGACTGTCACTCCCATATAGAATAATTTGCTTGTGCTCGTCAGACAATTCATTAAATGGGGTGGCTACACTAAAATTATAAAAATTACCAACCAGTGTGAGCATTTGATAGAAGTAGGCATTACTTTTACTCCATCCATAAACTGCCCCATCTTCAAGGCTTAGTTCAGGATTAGCTACAACCCTGTCTTCATCAAACACATCTTTAACGCCTAAGCCATCGCAAGTTTCACAGGCGCCAACTGGGTTATTAAATGAAAAGAGTCTAGGCTCTAATTCATTCAAAGAGTAGCCGCAATGGACACACGAAAATTTTGCTGAAAAGGTTAATTCTTGCCAGTTAGTATTAGATTCCATAGGGCTGACGATTGCTATGCCAGAACTCATATTAAGAGCTGTTTCTAAAGACTCTGATAGCCTTGATGAGATATCTTGCCTTACCTTTAATCGATCAATAACGATTTCAATGGTGTGGTTTTTGTTTCCATCAAGCTCTGAAGTCTCTTCAAGGAATTCGACCCTTCCATCGATGCGAGCCCTCAAAAACCCCTGGTGAGATAGCTCATGGAGTAGCTTTTGATGACTCCCTTTTCTATTTCTTACAATTGGAGCCAAAATCATAATCTTTGAATCTTCTGGCAACTCTAGAATGGAATCCACCATCTGCGAAATTGTTTGTGCCTGAAGTTCTTCACCATGATCTGGACATCTTGGTGAGCCAACCCTAGCAAACAGAAGTCTAAGATAGTCATAAATCTCTGTGATGGTTCCAACGGTCGATCGAGGGTTATGTGATGTCGCTTTTTGTTCGATAGATATCGCAGGTGAGAGCCCCTCTATGTGATCCACATCAGGCTTTTCCATGAGCGATAGAAACTGTCTTGCGTATGCGGATAATGATTCGACATATCTTCTCTGACCCTCAGCATAAATAGTGTCAAAGGCCAATGAAGATTTACCTGATCCAGAGAGCCCTGTTATCACAACCAGTTTGTTTCTAGGCAGGCTTACATCTATATTTTTTAGGTTATGGACCTTGGCTCCGCGGATACTAATTGAATCCATAATCTCAATAATTTTATGATGGACAAAGGGTTCATTATACTCATGCCTTGTGTAAAATCACAATTTTGTATTGAATTCTTAACACATGGTTTCCTATCGTCGAATCTTACTAAAACTGAGTGGTGAAGCGCTATCAGGTAGTGGTCAAAATATAGACACTGAGATGCTTAAGAAGGTTGTTACGATTGTTCAGTCGGCTCTTGATTTTGGTGTTGAGGTTGCTATTGTAGTTGGCGGTGGAAATCTATATAGAGGCGCTGCCCTAGCAGAAGAAGGGATGAATAAAATCACTGGTGATCATATAGGTATGCTTGCTACAGTGATGAACGCCTTGGCGCTCTCAGACGCCTTTGATAGAAACAAAATACCTTCAATGGTCATGTCAGGCTTTCCAATTGGTGGTGGAGTCTGTGAGCCCTTTAATCACACTCAAGCCAAAGAAGAGCTCTCCAGTGGCAAGGTGGTTATTTTCTCAGCTGGGACTGGAAACCCATGTTTCACAACGGATACCGCTGCTGCATTAAGAGCTGTTGAAATTGGTGCTGATATTGTCTTTAAGGCCACAAAAGTAGATGGTATATATTCAAGCGATCCTCTTAAAGATTCATCAGCTATTAAATTTGACTCGCTCAGCTTTGACTCAGCTATTGAACAAAATATCAAAGTTATGGATACCGCTGCTTTTGCGCTATGTAGAGACAATAATATAAGAATTTGTGTTTTTAGTATACTGGAGGATAATTATGCTTTTGCGAATATAATTAATGGCCAGTCAATTGGAACAATGGTCAGTCAAAATGGAGAATAAAGATGGTTAATGAGATTCATAGTGATGCTAATAGTCGAATGGATAAAACTTTATCTTCTCTCGAAAATGACTTTAGCAAAATACGTGCTGGAAGGGCCCATCCATCCTTATTGGAGCAAATTACAGTCGAATATTATGGTGCAATGGTCCCGCTTGGGCAAGTATCGAACATAAGTGCTGAAGACTCAAGAACGCTTAAAGTTTCTCCCTGGGAGAAAGATATGGTTGGCCCTATTGAGAAAGCAATTATGACCTCTGACTTAGGCTTGAACCCTAATACCCAAGGACAAGTATTGAGGATTCCACTACCACCTCTGACTGAAGAAAGAAGGAAAGAGCTTGTTAGAGTTGTTAAAGATGAAGCTGAAAATGCAAGAGTAGCAATTAGAAATATAAGGAGAGATGCAATCTCTGACTTTAGAGAACTACTGAAAGAAAAGGAAATCTCTGAAGACGAAGCCCATAGAGCGGAAGATAATATCCAAAAAATTACTGATCAGCATATCGGTTCAATTGACAAAGCTTTGAGTGACAAAGAAAACTCATTATTAGAGATTTAAGTCATTTTAATTTAATTTTCTATCTTTTAGAGCCTACACAGTCTATATATTTTTGCCATCTATTGGCTGTGAACTCGGTTCCATAATCTACCTGAGGGCCAACGTTACCTAAATATCCACCCGCTAAAGCTTTTTTGAAAAGCTCAATGTTACTTTCAGACAACCTTAAATTGACTTTACAGAAGTCGTGAATGGCCTCTGTTACAATCTCTCCCGAGATAGTCCCAACAAATGCTTCCTCTTCTAGCTTCGCAGTTGCGTCTTTTATCAGTTCATCAGAAATTGATGACTTGTATTCACCTGATAAATTAAACTCATCCAACTCTTCAAGGAGATCATCCATAATCTTTGTTACTCTATTTTCGTAAGCCAACTTGGCTTGATATGCTGCAGTAGAGGATGCAGCGGCAGCTTTTTCTTCCTCTAGTTTCTGAAGGAAAGCATCAAGCGCGGCTTGTCTTGCCATTTCTTCTTTGATTTCTGCCATCATCTCCTGAGCAGCAAGCTCAGCTTCAAGTTGTGCTTCAAAAGCAGCTAACTCTGCTTCGAGAAGAGCATCCCTATAGGCAGCAGTTGCAGCGGCGGCAGCCGCTTTATCTGCTTCAAGTTTATCTTGGAAGGCTTTAAGGGCAGCGGCTCTTGCCATTTCTGCCTCAATCTCAGCCATCATTTCAGCGGCAGCCTGTTCAGCAGCAAGCTGGGCTTCAAAAGCAGCCAATTCTTTTTCTATTGCCAGCTCTTCCATACGAGCAGCCATTTCAGCGTCTCTGGCAAGTTTAGATTGGTAAGCAGCAG
>CABXNH010000006.1 GCA_902513495.1 uncultured Gammaproteobacteria bacterium | reverse complement strand
AGTAAATCCTCTAGCAATTCTAGTTATATTCTATTAATGAATAAAGAGGATTTACAGGTTTTTAATTAAAGAACATTCTCTGCTGATACTTCTATAGCGTGTAGCATAGAGCGGCCAAATGAGCGCATCGTTAAGAGAACATAAGAGTCATCTGCATCTCTAAAGATGATGGTTCCGATGTGCTCCATGATTGTCCTCGATACGCCGCCCACAGGAAACACCTCTGGACTTAAATCAATCGGACAGATTCTCTCAAGGACATCTCTACTTCTAACGCCGCTGACCCTGATCATCGCCCAAGTATCGGACTGATCGGTGTAATAGGCTGGCGCAGATAAGCGGCCTGATAGGTGCGATTCTGCGTCATTACCCTCATAGGTAAAGTAAGCTAAAACTTGGTTCTTTTGCAAACGCCAAAGCGTAATCGAAGAATCCTTTGACTGAGTAGAACTCTCCATTTCTGGAAGCTTGAGACCGCAAGAGTTATCGATTGATGATTCAACTTCGCTAAACTTCTCTCTAGGAAGGGCAACCATCACGAGAGACTTGTCGGTAATCTCAGTGATGTTGAAGCCATCCATTTCGATTTCTACGCCACCTAGTGGTGACTCTGCTAATAATTCGTAATCAGACACGTAAACGCCCTCCTTCAGGATCATAGAAGTGTGGACTACAAATCTCAACCTCTATGTCACTATTTCTAACTAAATCAACGGCGCGAACAAACTCACCCTTTCTGTTTAGACCATCTTTAATAAAACCAAGACCAATGTAGCAACCTAGCATTGGTGAATAGATCGATGAAGAAATCCAGCCCTGATCATTGTGCGTGGTCGCCTCTTCTCTAAGACCCAGCAAATGCGAGCCAGCCATAGAGTGACCCTTCTCAACCAGGTCATCTTTATTTACCGGCTTAAAACCAACCATCTGCATACGATCATTTCTAAGTAACTCTTCTCTTTGACCTAGTTTGTAACCGATAAAGTCTTTTTTGCCAGAGACCATGCCGCCCATTCCCAAGTCATGTGCACTCGTTTGACCATTTAATTCTGGTCCCGCTGCGTGCCCCTTTTCAATTCTCATAACGCCAAGCGCCTCAGTGCCGTATGGAACAACATCAAACTCTTCGCCTGCCTCCATCATCGCTCTCATGAGAGCGTCTCCGTAGCGCGTTGGCACCGCAATTTCATAAGCCAGTTCACCCGAGAACGAGATCCTAAAGAGTCTTGCAGGGATGCCGCCACAAACAGTGATTGCGCCTGCCCCCATGAACGGGAACGCTTCATTCGAAATGTCGTGCTCTGGGTCCACAATCTTTTGTAATAAGTTGCGAGAGTTAGGTCCTGCGACAGCGTACTGTGCGTACTGCTCGGTCACTGAAATCATGTGAACATCGAGATCAGGCCAAAGCACCTGGTGACAGAACTGAAGGTGACGATAAACGCTGACCGCATTCGCAGTCGTTGTCGTCATCACAAAGTGGTCTTCAGCGAGTCTCGCCGTTGTACCATCATCCATCGCCATACCGTCTTCTCTGAGCATGAGACCATACCTCGTCTTTCCGACAGGCAGCTTAGCAAAAGCGTTGACGTAAACCTTGTTTAAGAATTCAGAGACGTCAGAGCCCTTAATATCAATTTTTCCAAGGGTCGTTACATCGCAGATGCCGACAGAAGCACGCGTCTTCAAAACCTCACGGTCAACGGACTGACGCCAGTGCGTCTCTCCTGGCTGAGGGAACCACTGCGAGCGGTACCACATCCCAACCTCAACAAACACAGCGCCCTGCTCTTCTGACCACTTGTGGCTCGGCGTGTAGCGTGTTGGGTAGAACTCCATCCCTCTTCTTCTTCCAGCGAAGGCGCCGACTGCAACCGGAGAGTATGGCGGTCTGAAAATCGTTGTTCCAGTCTCTTCCATAGTCTGACCCATGTTTTCAGCCATAATGCCGATACCTAAAACGTTAGCCGTCTTGCCTTGATCTGTTGCCATACCGAGCGTGGTGTAACGCTTGACGTGCTCAACAGATTTAAATCCTTCCTGGTTCGCTAGGCGAACATCTTTCGCGGTGACGTCATTCTGGAAATCAACCCAAGCGCGATTTTTACCGCTTGGAACGCCCCAGTTAGCGACCACATGGTAGGCAACCGATGGCGTCGATGCAGCCTTAAGATCAGCGGCCTCATAGCCGAGATCTGAGGCAACGCTCGCACCTAAGTCGTGTCCCTCTTTCATCGCGTCAGAGAGAGCCATGGTTCCTTTTGCTCTACCTGCAACGCTCATCCCAGGAGGCGTCGACTCATCTGGAATAAACGAGGCAATCTCTTCATTCCACTTCGGTATGCCTCTGTGATGACAGGTTAAATGTAGGTTTGGATTCCAACCACCCGAAACAGCCAGTGAATCGGTATCGATACTTTTACCGTTAGAGAGCTTAATCGATTTAAGCGCCCTTCGACCTTTAGTATCAACAACATCGGTACCCATAAAAATTTCTGCGCCCTGAATTCCCATGACTGGACTAATAGAGCGCGAATCAATCACCGCAACAACCTTTACGCCCTTTGATCTTAAGTCTTTGGCCGTTTGCCAGCCGTCATCATTGTTTGTGTAGACAGAGACCTTGTTGCCAGTAGCCACTGCAAATCGGTTGATATAAGCTCTCACAGCGCCGGCCAACATTATGCCTGGGCGGTCATTGTTTCCAAAGGCGATGGAGCGCTCAATGGCGCCCGCACAAAGAATTGATCTTTTTGCATAAATTCGCCAGTTGACCTGTCTCGGTTTTTTACTGTCCGCTCTAGACTCTGACGACCTGTTCTCAAGAGCGCCATAGATGCCGTGATCATAGACACCAAAAATGGTGGTATCCGACATCAAGGTAACGTTGTCCATCGCGCTCAGCTTTTCAACCGCGCTCTTGGCCCACTCACTACCTTTGATGTCATTAACCTTAGCGGTTCCTGAATTTAAACGACCCCCCATCAGGAAGTCCTCATCAGCCAGTATCACTTTTGCGCCAGAGCTTGCAGCCGTTAGTGCTGCTGATAAACCACTAGCGCCGGTCCCAATAATTAAAATGTCACAGTAACGAAACCCTTTGTCATAGGTGTCCGGGTCTGGCTCTTTTGAGAGTATACCGAGTCCAGCTGAGTTACGAATGGCTGGCTCATAGATCTTTTCCCAAAAAGCCTTCGGCCACATAAATGTTTTGTAGTAGAAGCCCGCACTTAGCATCGGCGAGAAGAAATCTGTAATCGCCATTAAATCGAAACCGAGGGGTCCTCTATGGTTTTGACTGTTCGCCTCTAAACCATTGTAAAGCTGAGTCACCGTTGCCCGGGTATTGGGCTCCTTGTGAGCGCCACTTCCAATCTCCATAATGGCGTTCGGCTCTTCAGAGCCTACCGTCACGATTCCGCGTGGACGGTGATACTTAAAGGATCTTCCAACCAAGCGCTTGTTGTTGGCAAGTAGTGCCGATGCTAATGTATCTCCCTCGTAGCCTCTTAATATTTGACCATTAAAAGTAAAGGTAAGTGTTTTATCTTGGTCTATTAGACCGCCCTCTTTTCTATGTGTTTGACTCATTTTCCACGACCCATTGCTCTTGAGACATCTTGAGCAAGCTCAACCTTTTTTATCTCATGTGTTAAAGTGTTTCTGGTTACAACCAGCCAAGACTGGTCACCCTGCTCGTGATACCAAAGCTCTTGGTGGTCACCGGCGATATTTTCTCTGATGTATTGATACTGATAGAAGTCCTCAGCTGAGGCCTCCTCTTCCCAATTCGTGGGCCTGTTGATCAGGTCAGTCGAACCCAGGTAAACAAATTCTTCTGAATCTCGAGGACCTAGTAGTGGATGATTAATGATCATGTTACGTCCTCCTTAGTGTAAGTTTGGTTGAGCGCCAACGCCCTTTTCATCAATAATAGCGCCGCGCCTAAATCGATCAAGCTTGTAGGCTGATGCAACCTCATGTGAATGACTTGTTGCAAGTAAGTGCGCGTAACAGTAGCCGCTCGCAGGAGTCGCTTTAAAGCCTCCATAACACCAGCCACCATTAAAGAACAACTCCTCAACCTCTGTGTTGTCAATGAATGGAGATCCGTCCATCGACATATCCATGATACCGCCCCACATTCTGAGTAAACGAGCACGACCAATCGAAGGCATAATCGCCATACCGCCAGAGCAGACATCCTCAACAACAGGTAGATTTCCTCTCTGCGCATAGGTGTTGTAGCCGTCAATATCGCCGCCGAATACAAGGCCGCCTTTGTCAGACTGAGAGCAATAAAAATGACCAGCACCAAAGGTAATCACGTTATCCATAACCGGCTTCAAGCCTTCCGTTACAAATGCCTGAAGAACATGACTTTCAATTGGCAGTTTAATGCCAGCTTTCGCCATAACGCGTCCAGAAGAGCCCGCAACACAAACGCCCACTCTGCCCGCTTTAATGTCACCTTTGTTGGTCTTAACACCGAGACATTTTCCATTCTCAATATTAAAGCCTGTGACCTCACAGTTCTGAATAATATCAACGCCAAGGTCGCTAGCCCCTCTGGCGTAACCCCAGGCAACAGCGTCGTGCCTGACCGTACCCCCGCGAGGCTGAGCCAGTGCCGCTTTGATTGGGAATCTTGGGTTATCCATATCTAGGAATGGGTATCTTTCTTTAACCTCTTTCGCTTCGATAAATTCACAGCCGGCATCCGCAAAAAGCATGGCGTTGCCTCGTCTAATGAAAGCGTCTCTCTGAGCATCCGAGTGAATGAGGTTCATAATGCCGCGCTGAGAGACCATCGCGTTGTAGTTTAAGTCTTGCTCTAGGTTTTCCCAGAGCTGCATAGACAATTCATAGAAGGGCTCGTTACCTGGAAGCAAATAGTTTGAACGAATAATGGTTGTATTTCTACCCACATTACCGCTACCAATCCAGCCCTTTTCAAGGACCGCAATGTTCGTTATTCCGTGGTTCTTTGCAAGGTAGTATGCAGTCGCCAAACCGTGACCGCCACCGCCAACAATGACCACATCGTAGCCGTCAGCCTTTGGCTCAGCATCACGCCAAGTCGGCTCCCAGCCTTTGTGGCCAGTTAATGCTTCTTTTAATACTTTAAAGGCAGAATATTTTGTCTTGCTCACAGTTTAACTCCAAGGGTAAGGACTATTCGATACAGGGTGTAATTTACCTTCTTTAAAGCGGCTAAATCTAAACGGCTCTAGAAGGTCTTGTTTTTCACCTAAAACCTCTTCAGCCACTAAGCACCCGACACCTAACATTTTGTAACCGTGGTTACTGTCCGCAATAATGGTGACATTATTATTGAAGGTATCGATGACTGGGAAACTATCTGCAGTGAAGCAGCCCACACCGCCGGACGGCTCTTTGTGGTACTTTGGCATCGTGCCTTCAAACCTTTTGTGGCAATGCGCTAGGGCAGATACCCACATGTGCGCAAACTCAGGACCCGAAACAAACTCAGGGCTAGAGGGGCCATAAGGGTCAATCGCGACTTCTTCCGCTGGCTTTTTGATTTCGTAAGGAGAAGCGCCGCCCTGGATACCACCGAAATGCCAGTCAGGCTTGTAGTAAATTCCCCACATTTGATCGGTAATTAAAGATCCATCAACAGTTGAATATAAAGGGGCGTCTGTATCGACATGAAGAACCGGCGGCATATCGCCAGCATTCGTTTTGAGTATCTCAGGGTCGACCCTCAGTACACCCTCTTCAAGCTGCCAAAAACGCCACATATCAACGTCGTTATGAACATTACCCTCTAAATCTTTAACTTCAATTTGCGATGGCAGGTTAAGCATACTCCAGAAATCTCTAACCCATGGACCAGCACCAATCACTACCTTTTCACAAGCGACAGAACCTTGGTTCGTTTCAACCGCTGTCACTGTATTGTTATCATCTGTCTCAAACCCTGTGACTTCAACGCCAGTAATAATTCTAACGCCAAGATCTTCAACCTTCTTAGTCAGACCATACATCGCTTTGGTATTGTTAGCGTAACCACCCTTCTTCTCATGAAGGACAGAAGTAATGCCTTCAGCTTGCCAATCATCAAAAAGATTCAGCATGTACTCACGAGACTCATCCTCCCCTTCAATAAAGACACTCTCGTAGCCAATCTCTTGTTGCTCGGCATGAATTTGTTTGACATCTTCCCTCATACTCTCAGGAGATATTTGCATATACCCGACTGGGTGATAACTGAATGCCTCTGGATCACTTTCCCAAATACTGACTGAGTGAGCCATTAATTTACGCATAGCAGGTTGAAAATAGTTGTTACGAACAACGCCACATGCAATACCGGTAGCACCAGCAGAAATTCCAGATTTTTCTAGGATAACGACCTGCCCTTCGACAGACTCTCCTGATTCAGTTAAACGCTCAGCCAGACGCCATGCAGTTGACAAGCCATGAATTCCAGCACCAACAATAACGTATTTAACTTGACTCGGTAATGACATATTTGTCTCCTTAAGATAATTTAGTAGATTAAAGGGTTAATAAAATAACTTTTTTTTAGTTAGCATTATTATCAATAAATTAAAAGGCGTTAACGGTTAAAAAATTCAAATCGAAGTGAAAATAATTCTAAGACCTTCTATAAAAAAATAATATACTTTCCCACATACATGGAAAGGGGATCTGTTTTTTGTTTTCATTAACGAAAAGCGACTAAATTAAGCTATTACGTGGCCTTAGACAACTATTACTTTTAATTATTGTTGGTTGTTTATATGTGCTTAAGAGCTCAATTTAAACACAAATCTTCAAAAACTAAGTATACTTGTATTCAACATTTAGGGATAAATAATGTCACGTAGATACTATAAATTACCGCCGCTTACATCGCTCGCAACCTTTGAGACGGCTGCTCGTCATCGAAGCTTCAAGGGTGCAGCTGAAGAACTGGGAGTAACCCCGGGCGCGGTCAGTCACCAAATCAAGTTTCTTGAAACTGAGCTTGGCCTCTCCCTATTTGACAGAAAACACCACGGCAATAATTTAACAGATCACGGTGAATCTTTATTCGCTGTGCTTCAGAGCAGCTTCACCGCAGTATCCTCAACCCTTGCCAATCTGAGACGCTCTGCAAGCGACAAAGAAGTCATTATCAGCGCAACCACTGCGGTCTCTTTTTTATGGTTACCACCGAGACTGGCTGAGTTCTGGAAGCAGCACCCAGAAATTCCTGTCAACCAACACGTCACAGATAACCCTGACTCTCAGGGCGTAGCTGTAGACCTCAAAATCTGTTACGGTTTTGTTGAAAATGAATCCACTCAAAAACACACCCTCTTTCAGGATGAATTGGTGCCAGTTTGTAGCCCTGGTTATGCCAAGGAGTTTCCAAACCCGTCGATAGAGGATTTGGCGCAAGCACCACTCATTCACCTCAGAGCGAAAGACAAGAACTGGTCGAACTGGTTTTCATGGTTCAGTGCTCTCGGCTACAAAGGCAAAATATCCCCTGGAATTCATGTCAACAACTATATGATTGGCCTTCAAGCAGCCTCTGATGGCATGGGCATTGCGCTAGGCTGGAAACATCTCTGCAAGCCAAAGATTGATAGCGGCGAGTTAGTCATTCTCGGAGACAACTCAATCCCAGCACCTTCGGCTATTTATATCATGAGTGAGAAGGAAGAACTGCTCCCTGAGAACGTTAAAGTGCTCAGAGATTTCCTAATCTCTAAATCCAAATCGTAAATATTCTAATCATTGAAAAATATTCAATTTTTTGATTGAATTTTATTGCTTATCTTTTTTTTAAAGCGATAGTATCATAGCGTTTTTTTATAGTTATTTTTACCTGTGTCTTCTATTCCTCTCAGCAACCTAGACTCTGTCCTCACTTCAACCGATAAGGCCAAGGGTCTTCCTAATGAGCACTACGTCAGTGAGGCAATCTTTGAAGAAGAAAAGAAAGTTATTCTTTTTGACAACTGGTCAGCCATAGGAACGGGTAAAGATATACCTAATGTGGGTGACGTCAAGCCGGTGAATTTTGTTGGAATGCCGCTCATCATGGTGCGTGATGAAGATAATCATATTAGTGTCTTTCAAAATACCTGTCGCCATAGAGGAATGATTTTGATTGAGCAGCCTACCAACATCAGCGGCGTTATTCGCTGCCCATACCATAGCTGGTGCTATAACCTCAGAGGTGAGCTCTGTGCAACCCCTATGGTTGGCGGGACCGATACCAACTCCCATGAATCTATCCGCAATGAAGAGCTTGGCCTATTTGAAATACGCTCGACGCTCTGGCAAGACATTATTTTTGTGAACATTTCTGGCGCTGCGCCAGAGTTTAAAGATTATGCTGCCAAGGCTATCAAGAGATGGTCTGAATTTGAAAAGCCCCTTTATCATGGCGGTGAAAACTCGTCTTTCTCATTAACTTTAGAGACGAACTGGAAGCTTGCAGTTGAAAACTACTGTGAGAGCTACCACTTGCCATGGGTTCACCCCGAACTCAACATCACCTCGAGCATCGAGGATCACTACCATATCGAGGAAATGGGCGCATTCTCTGGGCAAGGCTCCCACGTCTACAATCAAATTAAAAGTGAAGACGGAAAGGTGTTTCCAGATTTTGAAGGTCTCTCTAGTAAATGGGACAAAACGAGTGAATACATTGCCCTCTATCCAAACGTCCTTCTAGGGGTTCATAGAGACCACTTTTTTTCGATTATTATTGAGCCGATTGAAACCAACAAAACGATCGAGCATGTCTCCCTTTACTATTCAAAAAAACCATCAGACATGCCTCAGCTCAGCGCCCTGCTGGAAACCAATGCCGCGTTCTGGAAGACGGTATTTCAAGAAGATGTTAGCGTTGTCGAAGGGATGCAGCGCGGCAGGAATGGCCTTATGTTTGATGGCGGTAAGTTCTCAGCTGTCATGGATAGTGCAACGCACTGCTTTCACCACTGGGTGGCCCTGTCACTCAAAGAATTCAGATCTAGAAACGCTCCCTTATAGCTTGGCTTGGTAGGCCGTTAGCGTATTTTCAAGAAGTACCGCAATCGTCATCGGGCCGACGCCGCCAGGGACCGGGGAGATGGCTGACACCTTGTCTTTGACTGCATCATAGTCAACATCACCTGTTAGCGTACCGTTATCTAAACGATTGATGCCGACATCGATAATCACAGCACCCTCTTTGACCCAATCCTCTTTCACAAGATTAGCAACACCAGCTGCTGCGACAATAACGTCTGCTGAACTCGCTTTTTGTACAATATCTTTGGTTTCTTTATGACAAACCTGAACGGTAGCACCTGCATTAAGAAACTCCATCGCCATAGGCCTTCCAACGATGTTTGATGCGCCAATAATAACGCAGTCTTTCCCTCTTAAGTCGCACTTGATAGAGTCAAGCATTTTCATCACACCTTTGGGTGTACAAGGACTAATAAAAGATTTATTTTGGCTTAATTTGCCGATGTTTTCGCTACTAAAGCCGTCAACATCTTTCTCAGGAATAATTGCTTCAATGATTTTGTTTGAGTCAATATGAGGAGGTAGTGGCAACTGCACCAAAATACCGTCGATCGTTTTGTTTTCATTCAGTCTGTTGACTTCTGACAATAACTCTTCTTCAGTAATGTTTGCTGATTTATGGATTTGATCCGAATAAAATCCGACTTCAACGCACGCCCTCGATTTATTTCTTACATAAACTTGGGAGGCTTCATCATCACCCACTAGGACAACCGCCAAGCCAGGAGGCCTTGAATACTGCTTCACTTCGTTGGCAATATTTTTTCTGAGATTTTCAGCAAGCTTTTTGCCATCAATAATCTTCATTTGTAGCTCTCCTAATTAATTGTTTATTGATAGATATTATCAACAGAATGACGCATAAAAATGGTAATTAATTTCACTTAGATTTGAATTAAAAAGGGTTCTATTAGGAATGGATAGAATCTAGTCAATACCCAGCAACTTTCTTCTCTTAGTTGCCCAGGTCTGGATTAAATGATCCACTGCAAGACCGATAAACGCCACGCATAAGCCAAGCATTAGACCACTTCCAATATTGCCTCCAGAAAAAAGTTGTTGCATTATTTCTTGGCCTAAATCTTCAGTACCAATAAACGCACCTATAATAACCATAAACAATGCAAAAACAACGCACTGATTGACGCCCAGCATAATATGTGGGAAAGCTAATGGGAACTCGATTTTAACCATACGCTGAAGTTTTGTTGCGCCCGACATATCCCCCGCTTCAAGCAAAGATTCTGGTACATTTCTCAGGCCTTCTACGGTGTAGCGAGTAGGCGGAATAACAGCGTAGACAATGACCGCAATTAACACTGAAGTGTCAGTCACTCCAAAGAGCATAATCACCGGAATAAGATAAATGAACGACGGAAAAGTTTGAAAAGTGTCACAAACCAAAAGAATGAATTTGGTTGCCCTCTTATTTTGCACACAGATTGCACCAACAATCGTACCAATAAAAACAGAAACAATGACTGCAAACGTCAGCATATACATAGTTATCAAGGCTCTTTCCCACCAGGGTGTTAGAGCAATAAACAACATAAACGAACCAACGACAATCGCAGAACGAATGCCACCAATAATGTAACCAACACCCATTGTTAGAACAAAAGTTGCTATTGCTGGCATGGCCAGATAAGACGCTTTCATTGGCATCAACACTTCCACCAGTAACCACTTGTTAAATATTTTAATATCCGCTCTCCAATTTGAAACCATGTAGTCAACGCCTGCCTGCCAAAATGGCTCAGTGGTAATACCTTTGTTGTGAGGAATCAAATAAAAATAATTAATACCTTTTGCAGTATCAGCAAACACCCAGTTACCAAACCAAGCAAACAAAAGAGCGGCAAAGAAAACTGCAACAAACAAAAGAGCTGTTTTATTTCTCTCAACAAAAGAAAGGTCGGCAAAGTAGTCGGTTTGCTTATTGGCCCAAGCTAAAGATAATTTATCTAACACTACAGCAATCAGGACAATACATACTCCTAATTCTATCGCTTGACCTACCCTTAGTTGGTTTAGAGCGAGTAATAAGTTAAAACCCAGGCCCATAGCTCCAATAAAAGAAGCAATCACTGCCATAGCCAAGCACTGCATAATTACCTGGTTGACGCCAATTAAAATGTCGCGCCTTGCAGTAGGTATCAAAACTTTAAACATCAGTTGATAATTATGGCAACCACTCATCCTGCCTGCATCTAAAACCTCTGGAGAGACTCTTTTGAGACCTAGCAAGGTGAGTCGAATCATCGGAGGTGTTGCAAAAATTATTGTTGCAACCGCACCCGCATGGTCACCAATACCAAAGAACACAATTATTGGTACCAAATACGCGAAATGTGGAAACGTTTGTGCAACGAGGAGCAATGGCGTTATTACTCTCTCAACCGTTCTACTCTTGTAGGCAAGCACACCCCAGATAACACCAAATAAAACAGAGACCGGCGCAGCAACCAACACAAAAGAGAGTGTCTGCATTGCGGGTTCCCATTGGCCGAATACAGCCAAGTAAATACAACTAAAACCAGCCAATATAGAAAGACCCACACCTTGAAGTTTATAACCCAAAATAAAAGCACCGGCAGTTAATACTGTCCAAGGAATAGCAGGGACACTGGAGTACCACTTATCCTTATTTTCATTCAACCAATCCCAGCCGGATTGATCACTAAAAACATTGGCAAGTGAAACGACTGTCTCAAAACCACCAATCAATAATTCCCGAACTAAATTAATTAAAAACAATAAAGTGACGCCAATAGCTCGGGTAAATAATCGAACTCGACCATAGTCTTCATAGTCTTCAATTTCTGGGTCGTAAACTGGTGTCAACCAAAATTCAAATATGAGGTACTGAGAAAAATCTTGCAACATAAATGGTATTTCCCAAAACGTACTTCTTGTCACCTCACCAAAAAACCAGTTATACAAAGTAGGTATAAGCAGAAGACCCACAATAATGCCAACAAAGCCCTTGCTAATAATTTGAAACCAATTGACACGTAACCACTGTGATTTATTGACACTCTCTGCAAAGCTTTTGTATAAGAGCCCAGCAGTTACCAATAAAGCTATTAGAACATAGGTGGCGGAAGTGTTAATGACAGGGTGATAAAAAGTCAGCTCAGGAATTCTAACGAGTTGAGGAGGAAGTTGCCAATTCAGAATCATTGACATGGATTCAGCAAAACCAACCGAAGATTGTATGTCACCCTTAACAACAGACTTGGCAAATAGATGACGCTCTACTATCAAATCATGGTAGAGCCCTGTCATTGACATGAGAATAAAAAACACAATGAGGACAATGCCCAATTGCGTCAGTTTAGGGCGTTCAGATAAATAATTGATAAAGTTCATGGTGCTAGCCTTAAGCGTTGCTTTCTAGTGTTGAATTTTCACCAAATAACACATGAATTACTTTAGATGAATGTACAACACCAACAATATCATCATTTGCATTGAGTACGGGAACTGATTTAGGGTCAGCGAGCACAGCTTCGGCAACAGTTTCAATAATGGCATCTTCGGAGACCCTTAAATCACTAAAGTCTGTTTCATCGCCAACAGGCTCCATCACTGATTTAATTTTAAGAACCTTCTCCCTTGGAACATCCTCTGTAAACTTGCGAACGTATTCTGTTGCTGGATTAAGAACGATATTTGCAGGTGTATCCAATTGCTCGATAATGCCATCTTTCATGATTGCAATTCGATCGGCAAGCCTTAGTGCTTCATCAAAGTCATGAGTAACGAAAAGAATGGTCTTATTTAGGACACCCTGAAGCCTTAGAAACTCATCTTGCATCTCTTTACGAATTAACGGATCTAGCGCCGAAAAAGGCTCATCCAAGAACCAAATATCGGGTTCAACAGCTAGAGAGCGTGCGATTCCAACTCGTTGCTGCTGACCACCAGAGAGTTGTCTTGGGAAATAATTCTCACGACCAGTTAAGCCAACAAGGTCAACCATGTCTTTGGCTCTTTGCATGCTGTCTTTTGTGCTATTGCCTTTCACTTGCAATGGAAAGGCAATATTTTCTAATACGGTTTTATGGGGTAATAATGCAAAACTCTGAAACACCATGCCCATCTTGTTGCGTCGAAGTTCTATCAACTCCTTATCACTCATTGAGGTTAAATCTTCACCCTCAATATAAATATTCCCTGCAGTGGCATCGGTTAGTCTTGAAATACAACGAAGCAAGGTCGACTTGCCCGAGCCTGAAAGACCCATAACCACAAGCATCTCGCCCTTGTTAACCTCGAAGGAGGCATTATTAACTCCGACTACACAGCCAGCTTTTTGAAATTCTTCAGCAACAACTTTGCCATTGGCATTTTGAAGCATTTTTTCGGCATTTTTGCCAAATATTTTATAAACGGAATCGCATTTAATTACAGGTTGCTGATCAGACATAATATCTTCCTAAATTCTTTGAAACAAATAAAACACTACAAGTATATATAAAAATACCCCTACCCCCTCATTATTATAAATTAAGAGGGCAAGGGTATTTGACAAACACCCCTTATTCTATTCGAATAAAGAGCGCTCTAGATTAAAGGATTATTTGGTGAAAGCCTGCCAAACATCCTCGTTATCTGCAAGCCACTTAGCTGCAGCATCTTCATGAGACATCTTATCAATATCAACTAGAGCAGCCATCTGACCGATCATTCCAGTCGTGAAGTCTATCTTAGTGTATGCCTTATACGCACTTGGATGAGTCTTAGGGAACTTATAGTTCGCCGCTTTCTTCAACCAACCTCTAGGTGAACCACAAGCTCCGTCACCACCTTCTGTTTCACGGCAACCAAAGAAGTATGGAGGAAACTCTATGAAGTAAAAACCATCACTATCCGTAAAGTTAGGTGTCCAGTTAAATATAATGATACCTTCATTAGCAGCTTCTGCAGCATCAATAGCGGCCCAAAGGGCGTCTGCACTACCAGTTTGTTTATAAGTGTATTCATCATCTAAACCAAGAGCTCCAATACGATCTTCAAATAGATTCTTTCCAGTTGCAGCATCAACGTGCCAAGGACCGTCTAAGAAAACACCTTTACCACCAGAATCGGCAGTGGCAAAAACTGATCCACAACCTTTAAGAGCTTCCCAATTTGGAAGTCCAGGACATAGATTTTGCTCTATTACGAAGTTAGGAACGCCCATATCTTCAATAGTCAAGGCAGAATGGGTACCAGCCTCTATTAGACCGCCCTTCTCCATGGCTGTATAGTAAGCGTTGCCAAAGGCTCCTTCCCAAACTTCGTGAGATATAGTAACGTCTCCAAGACGAATCGATTCATATACACCTGACGAGTCAGCAGGAACGTAAGATACGTTGTTACCCATAGACTCAAAAATACCACCAATCACGTAGGACATAACCACTTGGCTTGACCAGTTATGAATTGGTATAACGATTGGCTTAGATGAATCAGCTGCCAGAGCCTGACCAGATACCGAAGCCAAAGTTAACGACAAAGCAGCTGCAGCCACCTTACTTGTAAACTTATTCATTTATTTCTCCTTTATTTGTTTAATTAAACATTCTAAAACAATTTAAAAATAACCTTAAAACATCTAACTTTAAAATGGAATTTTCAACAAATATTGCCAAAAAACCATACTCACAACCTCAGACTTAATTACAAATCCAAGACTTTCTTTTGCCTGAAAATAACTACATTCTTACGCGAGTTTTTTCAGGATCGTAAAACGGAAATCGGACAACCTTTGCGGATATACGCTTTTGGTGTCCATCGAGCTTTCCAACCTCAACCTCGTTGCCAATTTCTGACGCAGAAACTGAGATTCTACATAGCGCAATGTTCTTTTTGAGTATTGGCGAACGCGTTGCACTTGTAATAATTCCAACCTGTTGTTTCCCAATATACACCCCATCTCCATGGAGTGCAACTTCATTAGAATCTAATTCTAACCCAACAAGAACCCTTTGTGGGGAATTCTTACGAAGAATTAAAGATTCTTTTCCAGAAAAATCATCCTCTTTTGTTTTCAAAGGAACAGTGAAAGCGATCCCAGCCTCAAACGGGTCGGTCTGGTCACAAAACTCATAGCCAGCAAAGATTAATCCTGCTTCAATGCGAAGCATGTCGAGGGCATTTAATCCTAAAGGACAAATCCCGAACTCTTCTCCAGCCTCAGCAATTGCATCCCAAACTGACTCACAATCCTTCGGGTGGGCAAAAACTTCATACCCTAACTCTCCTGAATAACCGGTCCTTGAAACCATGACCGGAATACCAAACTCTCCGCCAATCCTTCCAATCGTGAATCGAAACCATTTAAGGTCTTCGATATTAGTTTGTAATTTAGGTGTCCAGATGATTTTTGCTAGAGTCTCTCGGCTTTTCGGCCCCTGAACTGCAACATTATGAAGCTGATCGGTAGAAGACTTAACTCTCACATCTAGGCCGCGATCTTCAGCAATTTTTCTGAGTAATTTGCCGCCATCATCTGAGCCGCCGATCCATCGGAAATTATTTTCACAAAGACGGAAAAGGGTTCCGTCATCGACCATGCAGCCGTTGTCATAGCACATAGCGGAGTAGACAACCTGACCAATAGCAAGTTTACGAACATCTTTGGTGATTGCGTATTGCATTAATGCTTCAGCATCCTGCCCGTAGACTTCAAATTTTCTCAGTGGAGCCAGGTCAATCATCACAACCCCTTCACGGCATTGCCAATACTCTTTGATTACTCCCAAGTTGGTAAACTCAAGTGGTAGCCAATAGCCGTTATAGTTGTCAAAGTTTTTAGTTAGTTTCGAAGTATTTTTATGAAAACCAGTTTCTTTTGTCATAGTCGGAATTGATTGTGGGTCAGGTCTAAAAGCCGTTGCCGATGGAAAATTATTGGACTTGTCGTAAATCCTAACATGAATATCTGTTGGGTTCCAGCCATTTGCTGAAGTTGTATCATCTGGGCACGCTGAGGACACGCATACCAAATCAGCAACCGCCCTCAATAAAACATAATCTCCTGGTCTTGACCAAGAAACGTCTGAGCTGAGCGAGTGGCACTCTTCTATCGCTGTATTAAAAAAGAGATTAACGGCTGGCCAGTTTCTTCTTGGTGCTACGCCGAACTCTGCTAGAGAAGAATTAAAGTTATCCGTACAGCTTATATGGCCAGGAAAGCCGCGATCTTCATAGTACTTAGCGTTACAGGCCAATCCAAATGTGTCGTGTCGACAAACCGTATCCTGAATAACCTCTACAAGGGGAACGGAGTTTTGATTATAAAACTTATCGTGCGTTCCAGGTGCCGGGTAACTGGCTAGCATCTGGGACCGAGTAACCGTTGGATCAAGGCAGAGTTCTGAATTATTATTAAGGTCTTCCTCTAAAAACGCCTGAAAATCTGAGCACTGCTGACCCTCTACATCAATAATTTGAATGTACTCGCCCGCCTTTACTTTGTAGGCAACTGCAGAACTATCTTTAACTCTGATCTCTTTTGTTGGTTTTGCCAACGGCTCTGGTAAACGCTCAGATGGAATCGTTGGATTTGAACGAGAGACGTTGATTAAAATTTCTGTAGGTGAATTTTGTTGATCCACAAGCATTGGGCCGCCCTCTGCATCAAACACACATAACAGGTCATCATTAATATGAAAGGATTGTCGGGTATCTGCAGGACTGGACTCAGAAAACAGCTCTGTTGCATGAAAATCTTTTGATTTAATTTTTTTACCATCAAGGATCGCTTTAAGCATCTCAGAGCAATCACCTGAGGAAATGGAAGTAGAATGATTAGGCTTTGTATCCCAACTTAGGGAAGATAGGGCTGATGACTTTTTAGAATCAAACGCAAGAACACTACACTGTTGATCTCCCTCAACGTCAACTATTTCAACTGAATCACCACTTTTTAAATCAATCGAGATTGCCTCACCACCTAGAATTTGGTAGGTTTCACAATCACCACTGTATCTAATATTTGAAACTCTCATTTACTAAAAACCTCACTTAATAAGAATCGAGTATACATAGAATATAGAAAATCTCAATTTGAAAAATCTCACTTAGAGATGAATTAAATTCTATATTCAATAGCTATCAAATTCTAGTTTATTCAGCACCTCAGGGGGTGAGGCGCCGATAAACTAAGGAGAGGAATTAAAGAGATTAGATCTCTCAAAACCTCCCCTTTTAAATCACTTACAGTATTTAGAACTTACGGTAAGCGTTATTAAGATCAACCATTGGATGGTTTTCTGACATTTGGTACTTAATCAAAAGCTCTCTTGCAATCATGTCGCGCTCTTGCTGATTGTCTGGAAGTTCGATTGAGTCTGGAATCGTGACCCAGCCATTGACATTTCTATCAAATACAGCGGCTTTATCTTCCTCATAACCCATATGAACATCCTCTAGCCAGTTAAGATCCTGCCATCCCATTTTGTCAATGTATTTCTGTAAAAACGGGGTAATGTACTTAAGGTCAGGAACAAGGTTTACATCATATCTATAACCAATGTGTTGTCCAATTTCTTCTTCGCGAGCGGTATCAAGACCTTTATCTCCGACTACGAATGCTTGTTCATCTTTACTCATAATAACTCCTTAAATTAAAAGCGTGTCATATCAGGACGACCAACTGTGTGCTGAGAACCTGCAATAGGAACCTGTGCACATGCTGATGCCTCCATAGTCAAAGCAGCCAAATCTTCTGGCTCAAGAGAGTGTACATTTGTCTTACCACATGCACGCGCCATCATTTGACACTCAATGGCTAATGTATGTAGGAAATTGTAGACACGCTCGGATGCTGCATCGGGATCCAAACGCTTTCTTAGCTCAGGATCTTGCGTTGCAACACCAACTGTACAGCGACCCGTATGACAGTGATAACACTCACCTGGTTTAACGCCCATTTCACCTTCATAGTCAGCTTCTGGGGTATCCCTGTTACAGTTCAGTGCCATCATTGCTGAGTGGCCAATTGCAACTGCGTCAGCACCGAGTGCGACAGCCTTAGCTACGTCACCACCATTACGAATTCCACCAGCATAGATCAATGAAATTCGACCCGTCATACCAACATCATCGATAGCTCTTCTTGCTTGACGAATTGCAGCAATTCCTGGGACACCCGTCTCCTCTGTAGCGAGGTGAGGTCCAGCGCCTGTTCCACCTTCCATACCATCAATATAGATACTATCACAACCAGTTTTTGCAGCCATACGAACGTCGTCGTATACCCTTGCGGCACCTAACTTCAATTGAATTGGAATTTGACCATCAGTCGCCTCACGAATCTCTTCAATCTTAAGCGCCAAATCGTCTGGCCCCAACCAGTCAGGGTGTCTCGCTGGAGAGCGCTGATCGATACCCGCAGGAAGTGAACGCATCTCTGCAACCTGATCGGTTACCTTCTGACCCATTAAGTGTCCACCTAAACCGACCTTACAGCCTTGCCCAATAAAAAACTCTACTGCATCAGCAAGACGTAAATGATTTGGATTGAAACCATAACGTGACTGGATACACTGATAGAGCCATTTACTTGAATAGCGTCTTTCATCAGGGATCATGCCACCTTCACCAGAACATGTCGCTGTGCCAGCCATTGTGGCGCCGCGAGCTAAAGCTGTTTTTGCTTCATAACTTAACGCACCAAAACTCATACCCGTAATGTAGATTGGAATATCTAACTCTAACGGTCTTGGAGCCTCAGGCCCAATAATGGTCTTTGTTAAACATTTCTCTCTATAGCCTTCAATAACAAATCGCGTTAACGTTCCAGGCATAAAAGTTAAATCGTCCCAAGTTGGTATCTTTTTGAATAGAGAGAATCCTCTCATTCTGTATCGACCCAAATCAGACTTAATATGGATATCGTTCATTACTTCCTTAGGGAAGATGAAACTTTTTCCTAATTTGTATTGATCATCTGTATCACTCATAATATTTCCTTTAATTTAATTTTAGTAAAAGTCCGATTAAAGAACCAATTTCTTCTCACTAGGCTCTAAGTTATCGTAGTTCCATAATTGTTTACCAGAAACATACTTATTCATCTTTTCAACACCATTAGGTGTTTTGATTCCATACATCTCTAGCTTTGAAGATAGGTAGCGAACATCTAGCTCAGTCATCTCACCTGGAACACAGTCCACACCAAGGTCTTCAACTTCACCACCAACATAAATCGTACCGTCATACATTGAGTCACCTAAGTTCATTCCAGCATCGCCACAAATGATCATTCGACCACGCTGCATCATGAATCCAGAGAATGCACCTGTTTTGCCGCCAACAATAATCGTACCGCCTTTCTGGTCAATTCCTGTACGAGCACCAACGCTCCCTCTACAGACCAGGTCGCCGCCACGAATCGCAGCACCAAATGTTGAGCCTGCATTGCCATCAATAACAACAGTGCCAGCCATCATGTTTTCAGCACATGACCAACCCACGCGCCCTTTGATGTGAACATTAGGACCATCAATCAAACCGCATCCAAAATAACCCAAACTGTCTGAAAACGTTAAGTTGAGTCGATTCAAGATGCCAACTCCAACGCCATGCCTTGACATCGGATTGTCTACAGTAATATCACCAACACCGCTCTCCATTAACTCTCTTATTTCGCGATTAATTTCTCTTGGCGTCATATCTAAAGCATCAATCGTTGCACTCTTGCTAGTATCTACATCAAAAGAATGAAAATACGTAAGATTTTTTTCACTCTCATCAACTGAGAAAAATCGCTGCTGAGTTTTTCCTTTTAATTGCTCTTGGTGGAGTCCCATTTCATGAGACTTGTCTTGTTTTAGTTTTGCCATACTTTTACCTCTCCGTGATATGGGTCAAATGTATCAATGTGATGATCAAATAACGTTCTGATCGCAACTTCTTCAGAAGCCAGAGCAATCATATCGTCACCTTCATACACAACCATTGGTTTTGCAGCCATAACATCCTTAGCCATGCCAAGTTGATCTTTAGTAGCTACAAGATAAGTGAAAACTCCATCAAGATATTCAACAGAGTCTTTCATCGCTGTTTCTAGGTCTTGACCTTGATTCATTCTATCTGCAATGTAAACTGCAATCAGTTCTGAGTCACAGTTAGAAGAAAAGCGATGACCTTTAAGTTCAAGTGCACGCCTGTTCGTCCAGTAATTAGTTAGCTGTCCATTGTGAACTACCGCAACGTCACTAAATGGATATGCCCAGTATGGGTGGGCAGAACGAATGTCAACGTCTGACTCAGTTGCCATTCTTGTGTGCCCAATACCATGGGTACCGTTAAAGTCATTTAGGCCATACTGCTCAGAAACGACTGTTGCATCACCCAGGTCCTTAATTAACTCAAGAGAGTTACCAATTGATAAAATTTCAACGCCTTCAATGTCCTCAACAAAGTCTGCTAACTTTTTCATATCACCCGAGAACTGAATCTCATAGCGATGTGAATATTCTGTAGCGCTATCTTTCTTGACAACTTTAGCGCCTAGATCTTTGAGTCTTGAATTGACCAACTTAATTCTGCCTTCAATCTCAGCGTGTATATCAAAACTGCCTTCAAGATCAGCCGCCTCAGCAACCTTGAATCTGATAACTTGGTTACCATTATCGTCGCCATACATAGCGTAGCCAGTTGAATCTGGACCCCTATGTTTCAAAGCTTGAAGCATTGATGTCATTTGCTCACCAATGTTTACATCTTTGCCGGCATTCTTGTGAATAATTCCTGCTATTCCGCACATAAAATAATCTCCCTTTCCCTAAAAATTGCCCACCGCTAGGTGGGCACTCTAAATAAAAACTTAAATAAATCTAGCCTATGGCAAGCAATCCAAATAAGTCTCCATATCCCAATCTGTAACTGTGTGATTGAAACGCTCCCACTCATCCGTCTTGTAATGGTGGTAAACCTTGTACATTTCATCTGGCATAGCAGATTTAATGACCTCATCATTTGCAAGTTCAGTCATCGCATCACCTAATGACATAGGAAGCTTGGTAACGTCTTTACCCGCCTCCATAGCTGCATAAATATTTCTCTCTTCGGGTTCACCCGCATCGATATTGTTATCAATACCATCACCCATTGCTTTTAATAGAGCTGAGCCCATTAAGTAAGGGTTGACCATCGAGTCAACCGAGCGGTACTCGAAACGCCCTGGCGCTGAAACGCGAAGTGCACAGGTACGGTTCTGGTAGCCCCAGTCCGCAAAGATTGGTGCCCAGAAACCTGTATCCCATAAACGGCGATAAGAGTTAACTGTAGAAGAGCCAATTGAAGTTAGTGCTGGTAAGTGTTTAATAACACCACCAATTGAGTTCAGGCCAATAGGACCTGGCATCTTCTCATCGATCGATGGGTCCGGCATAAATGTATTTTCGCCACCCTCTCTGTAAGTAAAGCAACCAGCCATACCAGGAAGCTCACCATCGCCAGAAGCAATTTCTGGATGAAAGACATCCTTTCCGCCCTTCCATAGAGACATGTTGTGGTGACAACCTGAAGCCGACACACCCATAAAAGGTTTACTCATAAAGCAAGCAATGAGGCCAAATTCACGTGCCACTTGCGCACAAATCTGACGATACGTTGTTAGACGGTCGGCATTTCTGAGGACGTCATCAAACTGCGTATTAAGCTCTAACTGGCCTGGCGCATCTTCATGGTCACCCTGAATAATATCAAGACCCATTTGCTCTGAATATTCAATCACCTTCATGAATACTGGTCGAAGCTCTTCAAACTGATCGATGTGGTAACAGTTTGGCTTGGTAACACCGCCATTTGGTGCACCATCATCACCACGCTTAAGCCACATCATTTCTGGCTCAGTTCCGCAACGCATATCTAAACCATATTGGTCTTGGAATTCTTTGTGTTGTCTGTGTAAGTTACCACGACAGTCAGAGGTTAATGCTGCCCCTGGATTTTCACGCTCTTCACGGTTTCTATAGAGTCTACAGAACACGCGCGCTACTCTCTTGTCCCAAGGTAGTTGACAAAAAGTTTCTGGATCTGGGATACCGACAAGCTCTGATGCTTCTGGACCATATCCGATGTAGTCACCGTGACGGTCGATAAATAAGTTTGCAGTAGATCCGTATACCAACTGAAACCCTTTTTCAGCTAATCGCTCCCAGTGACGAGCGGGAATACCTTTACCGACAATGCGTCCAGTAACCGATACAAATTGATAATATACATATGTAACACCCAAAGCGTCGATTTTAGCTTTAACTTCTTTAACAAGTTTATCGCGTCCAGGTTCATTAACGTGTTGTTCTAAATCTGTCATTTAATCTCTCCGAAAAAATAATAAAAAATCTTTAATAAAGATTTGCCCCCTAGCAGGTTTTATTTAGATTTGTAAACAATAAACCCAAATAAAAACCAGATCAATTTACTGACTATATAGATACCTATAAGTGTCTATTTAGGTAACTCAAATATCCACTCAAAAAATGAGTGTTTCAGTAAATTATGGGTGGAGTATACTCCTAATGATAATCCATTGTCAAGAAATTTTTTTTATTTTAAAGAAATTTAATGAAGTGTAATTTTTCTTCTAAAAAAGAACAAAAAAACATAAAAAAAAAACTGATTTGATCGCTTACTTGAGGAAGTTTATTGTGAACAAAAAAATTGTGTTCTAGGCTACGTATTTAAATTAATCAGAATTATTCGTACAAATAATCGTAAGGAATTGGCACTCGTCAGTGATTATTTTTTTAGGGCCGTGAGGCTTGTCAGAGTCAAAGTACAGGGAGTCTCCTTTTTTAAAGTGATAGATCTTAGTGCCATAATAATAATCCATCTGACCTTTAAGCATATAAATAAACTCAACGCCTTTGTGTTGAAATTCTGGAAATTCATAATCTCTTGATGTAATCGTAATCAAGCAAGGCTCAACGTTGAGAGAGCCGCCGACTGTGTGCCCCAATAATTGATAGTGTCGACTCTCATCTGAACCAGCCCTTTCAATCGTCAAGCCGTTCCCTGACTTGATGAAAGTTGGCTCAACATCTTTGTCGTGCTGCTTGAAGAGCGAGGTAATCGAGATGTTGAGTGCGTGACAAATGAGTTGAATTGTTTTGAGTGAGGCACTGATCTGGCCGTTTTCAATTTTAGAGAGCATACTGGCAGACAAAAGAGATTGCTTTGAGAGCTGCTGCAGAGTGACGCCGGCATTTTTTCTGGCTATGCGAACCTGTTTACCTATCGAGGCCTCGAGCTGCTTATCACTCCCAAAAGAAGGGAGGTTTTTGTCAATGATCGATACGCCCTTCTCTTTAGGCATCGTTTGTTTTGAAGTTGCCACGAAAAAATAATTTACTTAGAATAAAAAAAATTATACTACAAGGAAACTTATTTAATGATTAAATTCTCATTAATTATTGAATTTTGAGCTTTAAGTTCTTGAACGGCGGCTTCTTCTCTGTTTTTTAGGTTTTGAATCATCGCCCTTAAAAATAGATCTTGAGCCCTCTGACATTTTACCCACTTTCTCTTCGATCTCTTCCAGGGTTGGCGCTGAAGTGACGACGTGTTCATCCATTGCCTTTCTCATGGCGCGGACATGATCAAAACTTGTTCCACAGCAACCACCAATAATCTTTGCACCTGAATTCATTGCAATCTTTACATACTGAGACATCAACTCTTCGGTACCAGAATAAACGATACTGCCATCGACAAACTCTGGGATGCCGCAGTTCGCCTTCGAGATGACGACCGTTCCAGGATCAACACTCTTGGAGATGTCATTGATTGTAGCCAATAGGTCCGGCGCACCAATACCGCAATTAGCGCCAAAACCGGTTAAATTAAAATCTTTGGATCTTTTGGCAAGATTAGAAGGGGTAATCCCCATCATGGTTTTACCGGCAGTATCAAAACTCATTGTTGCGCAGACAGGGAGCCCAATGTCTTTTACCGCATCTAGTGCAGCCTCCAGCTCCTCCATCGCATACATCGTCTCCAGCCACAACACGTCCACTCCGCCCTCAGCAAGGCCCTCCGCTTGGGCTTTAAAAGCGGCCGTTGCTTCCTTAGGCGTCATCAGTCCATGGGGCTCAATCATCTCACCTGTGGGTCCCATCGCTCCTGCAACAATCACTAAGCGATCAGCGTTATCAGCCACCTCTCTGGCGACAATGCCAGCAGCTTTGTTGAACTCAAAGACCTGTTTCTCGAGGTTATGCAGCTTGAGCCTAAAGGAGGTTCCGCCGAAGCTGTTTGTTAAAAACAAATCAGAGCCGGCATCCACAAAACCTTGATGCAAAGATCGAATTCGATCCTTATGTTCAATATTCCATGGCTCAGGTGGATCACCCGTCTCCAGGCCCATCCCAAATAAATTGGTTCCTGTAGCCCCGTCAGCCAGGATGTGGCTTTTGTCTTGCAATATTTTTAGGAAATTGTTCATGAGTTCGTTAGGTGCTAGAGGTCAAATGAATGATAGCTCGAAGTTTACTGATAATTATACAATGTCTTGAATTATTCATACTTTTTAAATGTTCAATCTTTAGACAATAATATTCATAAAATAATTTTCTATGTATAGCGCTTATTTAGAAAAAAATTACCGTACTATTTGTAATGCAAATTTTTCAATAATTAAGCAAAGTGGTGGGGCTAATCTCTATATAATTTGAGTTAAAAAAATAAACTCACAAATTGTGACTATTTTAATGACACAGCAAGTGCAAAATTGCATGCTAATGAACAGCGCTATTAGCGAACCTTACCTGCACAAGAAACACCTAAATTCACGTTGCACTCCCCCCATAATCGATAGCAATAATGAACAATAATTCTCAGTCTCATGAAGACGTGGTCAGTCGCTTTATTCATTATGGCGAATCTAATTTTGAATCCAATAGTACTCCGAAAAGACCCGCCCAAAGCGCAGCTCAGCTCGGCGTTCTTAGGCTTATCTATGCCTTTCGATTTTCTGGACACTTAAGGGCCACCTTAGATCCACTCGAGAGACCAAGGCATCACTCAACGCCGCCATTCACTCTTGAAGAGTTTGGGCTGAGTGAGGCAGACCTAGATACAACGTTTGACATGGGGTCCTACCAAGGCCCCAATTGCAATACTTTGAGAGAGCTTTTTGAGTCACTCAATAAAACGTATTGCAGCAGTCTTGGTGTTGAGTATATGCACATTCCCAATCTTGAAGAGAGGAAGTGGATCCAAACAAAAATTGAAACGATGTCTTTGGAGCAAGAGGATACACCTGAATACAAAAAATGGCTCCTTCAAAGAATCACCGCTGCAGAGGTTTTTGAAAAGTTTCTTCATAATAAGTATGTCGGCCAAAAGCGCTTTTCTCTGGAGGGGAGTGACACCCTTATCCCACTATTAAATGTACTGATTGAGCACTCTGGAAACCACTCAATGAAAAGAATTTGTTTAGGTATGGCGCACCGAGGTCGACTGAACGTTCTAATCAATATCATGGGCAAGAAGGCCGAAAAGTTATTTCAAGAGTTCGCTGGCGATCTGGGTCTAAGTAAAAATCAAACGGGTGACGTCAAATATCACCAAGGGTTTTCCTCAGACATTCAAACAGAAAAGAATGACGTTCACCTCGCGCTCATGTTTAACCCCTCTCACCTTGAGCTCGTTAACCCCGTTATTGAAGGGTATGCCAGATACCACCAAGATAAGATTGATGACGAGGATCGACAGAAAATTCTGCCAGTCCTTATTCATGGTGATGCAGCCTTTTCAGGGCAAGGCATTGTCATGGAGACATTAAATATGTCTCAATCACGCGGCTATAGAACGATGGGCACCGTCCACATTATTATTAATAATCAGATTGGATTTACAACGTCTAAACAGGATGACGCTAGGTCAACTGATTATTGTACGGACGTCGTTAAAATGATCAATGCCCCAGTCTTTCATGTCAACGCAGAAGACCCTGAAATGGTCAGCTATATCACCAAGCTAGCGCTCGATTACAGAATGCGCTACAAGAAGGATGTCGTCATTGATCTGATGTGTTACAGAAGGCACGGACACAACGAGGCTGATGAACCTGCTGTCACTCAGCCGCTAATGTATGAGGCCATCAGAAAGCTCCCTACAACGCGCGCCAACTATGCAAACACTCTGATGAAGCAAGGCGTCATTAATCAAGCTGAAGTTGACGCCATGGTGAAGGACTACAGACAGCAACTCAAAGACGGTGAAAGGGTTGCCTACAATATCATCAAACCAAAAAACAAAAGAGCGTGGGAAATGCTTTGGGAGGACTACTTTGACTCGACATGGCTTGATCCCTATGAGTCCGCCATCAGTCAAAAGCATATTCAAAAATTAAATAAAAAGCTTCAACATGTGCCGGATGGGTTTGAGGTTCATCCACGCGTTAAAAAAATGCTCTCAGAAAGACAAAAGATGGCTAACGATAAAATCAACGCTGACTGGGGATTTGCTGAGACGATGGCCTATGCTAGCCTGACTGAGAACGGCGTATCCATCAGGCTGACCGGTCAAGACTGCGGCAGAGGAACCTTCTTCCATAGAAACGCGGTACTACATAACCAGCTCGCCAATGAGGATTACACCCCACTTAAGAACATCAGTGACAAGCAAGGAAGGGTCCAGATATACGACTCTATTCTGTCTGAAGAAGCGGCGCTTGGGTTTGAATACGGTTACGCCACTGCAAACCCTGAGTCCCTGGTTATATGGGAAGCACAGTTTGGTGACTTTGTGAATGGTGCTCAAGCAATCATTGACCAGTTTATTGCTTCAGCTGAGGCAAAATGGGGCCGCCTATCGAACCTTGTGATGCTTCTTCCGCATGGCCTTGAGGGGCAAGGACCTGAACACTCCTCAGGCAGACTGGAGCGCTTTCTTCAGCTCTGTGCGAGTCACAATATGCAGGTTTGTGTTCCCTCAACCGCCTCTCAAATATTTCATTTAATGAGACGACAAGTTCTCAGAAAGTTTCGCTGCCCTCTCATTATCATGTCGCCAAAAAGCTTACTCAGAAATCCTCTTGCTGCCTCGCCTCTCTTTAAGTTTACTGAAGGCAAATTTAGGGATGTTTATGAGGAGCAGTATGACAACATCAAGCCCAACAAGGTTGATCGCGTTATTATGTGTAGTGGTAAAGTTTTTTATGAGTTATTAACGCGTCGTCAGGATGATCAAATTAATAACGTTGCTATTCTTAGGTTGGAGCAGCTGTATCCGTTTCCAGCAGAACAGCTGATGAATGAGCTCGCCAAATTTCCAAAGGCCAAAGATGTTGTATGGTGCCAAGAAGAGCCAATTAACCAGGGCGCATGGTACACTTCAAGGCATAACTTTATGGAAAGTATTATTAAAAATCAAACCCTTCATGTTGTCGCTCGAGACCTCTACGCAGCCCCAGCTGAAGGCAGTGTCAGACAACACAACATGAATCAAAACCAAGTCATTGAAACAGCCCTAGGCATTCAGCCTCTCAACAAAGCTAGGAGTATTAAGAAATGAAAGAAGTAAAGGTACCAGTCCTTCCTGAATCGATAAGCGAAGCGACCGTTGCAGCCTGGCATAAAAAGCCTGGTGACTATGTAGAACTCGATGATGTTATCGTTGAAATTGAAACGGATAAAGTCGTTCTAGAGGTTCCAGCTGAAGAGGCAGGTGTGTTAACTGAAATCTTAGCTAAAGAGGGAGAAACAGTCAACGAGGAGCAGGTTCTTGGTCTCTTAAATGATGAGTCTGAAGCGTCAAGCGAAGCCGCCCCAGAACAAGAAAAAGCGACACAAGAAGAGACCCCGGAAACAATTCAAGCAAGCCCTACTGAGGCCGCTAAAGAAGAATCAAGAGAGGAGCCAGTAGCTCCACCAGAGACCCCAAAAGCGGAACCGGTTGCTACTCCCGAGACGCAACCATCTCAACCGATGAGTAATCGAATGGAGGAGAGAGTCCCAATGACTCGTATCCGTAAAACGATCGCAAACAGGCTTCACTCAGCCACTCAAAATACCGCGATGCTGACAACCTTCAATGAAATTGATATGAGTGAAATCTTGGCGATGAGAGCGAGCTACAAAGAGGCCTTTGAGAAGAAGTACGCTGTTAAGTTAGGGTTTATGTCTTTCTTTGTTAAGGCGGCTGTCGAGTCACTCAAAAAGTTTCCAACGGTGAATGCCTATATAGATGGTGACGACATCGTCTACCACGCCTTCTGTGACGTTTCTGTGGCTGTCTCTTCTGACCGCGGGTTAGTTGTCCCTGTCCTTCGTGATGCCCATAAAATGGGGATGCACGACATCGAGAAAGGGATTGTGGATTTTGCTGTTAGAGCGCAAGATGGGACACTAGGGATTGAAGAGATGAGTGGCGGCACCTTTACCATATCCAATGGCGGCGTCTTTGGGTCACTCCTGTCCACCCCCATCCTTAACTCACCTCAGAGCGCTATCTTAGGAATGCACAAAACGCAGGAGCGCCCCGTTGTCGTTAATGGTGAAATTGTCATCAGACCAATGATGTACCTCGCACTGTCTTATGACCACCGAATCATTGATGGAAAAGAGGCGGTTCAGTTCTTAATCTCAATTAAAGAGGCTTTAGAGGATCCAGCAAGGTTGTTGCTTAAAGTTTAATTGATTCAATTTTAATTAAAAAAAGGGCGGTATTTGCATACCGCCCTTTTTCGTTTTATTACTTTTACAGTTGGTTACTTGTAGTGTTCTTGCTCGTCAGCATTGCCTTTAGCTAAAACCGCTATCAACATTACTGATGCAATAACCGTCCACCAGCCAGCAGCTGATGAGCCAGCACCAATAAACATACCCATGTCAATCCAACCATCGGCATTATAAAGTTCTGCAAAAGATTCAGCAAAATATCCCATATTATTTCTCCTTATTAAGAATCAGAATTAGGACTAACCATTGACTCAGGGTATGCCTGAGCAGGAACCTTGACAGCGTCAAGACCTTTGATTTGAACTGCATCTGGGATACGTAACATACCTGCTTTATGGACTAACCAAGATACAATGTATCCTGGAACAAAACCAAGCAAGAACATGACTATTGCACCAACGATCTGACCAAACAGGCTAATTGCGACAGTATCCTCTGGCGCAAAAGCACCCAGTCCTGGCGCACCAGAACCCAAGACACCAAGCATCACAACGCCGAATAGACCAATCGTTCCGTGAACCGTAACACAGCCAACAGCGTCATCAATACCGAAGCCCTCTAACCAGTCTGCACAAGGCTTCAAGATCATACCGGCAACCATTGCAATAACTATTACAGTAGAGCCAAAGTAGATGTCAAGACCTGAGGCGACTGAAATAATACCTGCAAGACAGCCAGACATCATCCAGAACGGATCTTTAGTTATGATCCAGGCACCGATAATACCGCCCGAAGCAGCCAAACATACGTTGAATGCTAGAGCAGAAAGCGTCATTGGCGTACCATAAATGGTTGTACCCTGATCAGCATACCAACTCCAGCCTTCACCAGGCAGAATGATACAGGCCATGAGGAATCCGAAGAAACCAACAATAATCAGCATTAAGCCGGTGACTGTAAGCGGCATGTTGTGACCAGCGATGTGGTTTGCAGAGCCATCAGCGTTGAATTTTCCAACACGTGGACCTAAATTAATTAGGATACCAAGCGCGAAGAATCCTGCGACAGCGTGTACAAGACCAGCAGCACCAAAGTCATGAAAACCAAACTCAGTGACTAACCATCCGTCTGCGTGCCAACCCCATGCAGCAGCAACAACCCATGCAAAAGATCCTAGCACAATCGCACAGATTACAAAGCCAACGGTTTGTATTCTCTCGATTAGAGCGCCAGAAGCAATCGATGCAGTGGTCGCAGCAAACAGAGCGAAAGCACCCCAGAATACACCTGATGCGTGATCAGCCATATTTGGACCCATGTATTGAGCAGAATCGCCCCATGGTAATGCTATAGCACTTGCATATTCGATACCTGAAATCTCCATGTAGCCAGCGCCAGAGGCGAGGTCATACGGGAACGTTGGTAAGGCCCAATAGAACCACCAACCAAACAGATAGAACGTGACGATTGTAAACGCGAACGCGAGTAAGTTTTTCGTACCCGATGATAGAACGTTCTTCACACGAGTAGCACCCATCTCATAGAGAAGGAAGCCAGCATGAATAAGAACCATCAAAGGGATTGTTAAGTAGTAGTACGCTTCAGCAAACATCGTGTTTGTGACCTGAGCCGCACTTTTGACAGCAGCTAACTCTGCCGTTAAAGCTAATATTTGATCTTCCAAAACATTATCTCCTTTTTTAGTTTAAAGAATCTCTCTCCTTTTTTTTACTTGTAGGAAATTTTTATCCCTACGAGTAGTGAGTATATAGAAAGAATATATTTAAATCTAGAAAAATTATCTTTAAATAAGCTAAAAAATAGAAACTTTTTAAAGATACCTATGAAATAACAATTACTTACTTGGTAGAGAGAGAAAATTCTTTTTTTAGCTATGTTTCAAATTGAACTGCACTTGTAAAAAAAGGGTTTTTTAGCTGCCGTATCTCTCAACAATGCTGATCACTTGTTTCTTGAATTCTTCTTCGAAGTAACTAGAAAACTCATCAATTGTGCTCAAAGAGCTGGCATCTTTCATGCGGTCTGTATAGATGAGCCCGTCGAGATGGTCGAGCTCGTGCTGGAAGGTTCCAGCGCTGATCCCTTTTGATATAAAGCTGACATCATTTCCTTCACGGTCATAGCCATCAATTTGAATTTCAGGGCACCGATCGACCCTTCCTCTCATGTTGGGGACTGACAAACAGCCCTCATAAACGTTGACTCTTTCTTCAGTCAAAAAAGTCACTTTAGGATTGATTAAGACCGTCAATGGTATGTCTGGCTTGTAAGGATAGCGAGGATTTTTGTTGACCTCTATAATGCATATTCTGAGCGGAACAGCGATTTGAGTGGCAGCAAGCCCTGCCCCGTTGGCATGCCTCATGGTTTCAATAAGATCATCAACCAGAGTTTGTATCTCATCGGATTGAATCTGCTTGACATCGACAGGATTAGCAATCTGACGAAGAGCCGGGTTACCTATTTGTACTATCTTTCTAATCATTTAATTCTCACATAGAAGAAGTAAGCTATTCAAGGCTCAATAAAATTTCATCAACTATTTCTTTTGAGGTCTCAGGATTTAAAAAAGCAAAACGCAGTACTGGTTTCTCGTCTGCCATAGATGGAACAACAAAACAAAGTTGATTCCTCAGTTGCTGCTTTGACCAAATTTTGTAATCTTCCCACGACCATCCTGAACGCTCAAACACAACCACCGACAATACCGGCTCAATAAATAAATCAAGGTAATCCAATTCCTGTATTCTGTCTGCAGCATATTTAGCTATCTCTATGGAATGCTCAACGGATTCTCGGTATTCTTTCACTCCATATATTGATAATGAAAACCAAAGAGGCAGGCCGCGAGCCCTCCTGCTGAGATGAAAGGCATAGTCAGATGGGTTACCTCCTTCTTCGTTTTCATGAAGTACATCTAAATAGCTTGCTGACTGAGAGTGCGCCTCTGCGGCCATAGACTGATCTCTATATATAACTGCCGCACAATCTACTGGGGCAAATAACCACTTGTGGGGGTCCACTATGAACGAGTTTGCCTTCTCTATTCCTTTGTATAGTTTGCGAACCTTGGGTGATAGCAGCCCTGCCCCGCCGTACGCACCGTCCACATGTAACCAGAAATTATTTTGCTTTGTATACCTAGCTATACTATCTATATCGTCAATTATTCCTAAATTCGTAGTGCCTGCAGTTGCAACAACTGCGAACACAGCTAAGTTTGAATACTTGGCGTCCGAACCCAACTTTTTACTAATTTGATTAGCGTTAAGTTGATACTTGTCATTAGTAGGGACAACTATAACTTCGCAATCCATTACCTTTGCAACACTTTTAACTGAGGAGTGTGTTTGGTCTGAACATATAATTGCAAGCTTTAGATTGTTACCTGGGTTAGATTTACGGAACTCTTCTCTTGCAACAACAAGAGCTGAAAGGTTGCCATTAGTTCCGCCAGAAATAAAGCACCCTCCAGCAGTTTGCGGAAATTTAACCAAATCCGCGATCCATCTTAGGACCTGATTTTCAGCCCATACTACGCCACTAGACTCCGACCAAGACTCTCCCCGAAGAGAACCTGCTGACACAACTAAATCAAATATCATCGATGCCTTTGTTGGTGCGGCTGGTATAAACGAGAGATTTCTTGGGGAGTCGACAGAAATGATGCTCTGCTCTATAACATTTTTATACTGGTCAAAAACAGTATCAATGGAATTGCCAGCTTTAGTTATTAAGCTGGGGGCATTTTTTTCAAAAAAATCAACCGACCTTGGATAATCAAGAGTGGGCGGATCCATACTTAATCTTTCGATAGTGTGCGATAGAACCTTAAGTAATACCTTGGAGGCTTGGTCGTCAAATTTATGCATAGTTTATTTTAATTAGTATGGACAGTTACTACAACCATTATTGCAGCATTTTTTTTGTTTAATGAGGTACCACTTACTAAAAACATGGAGTCCATCTTCAATGGTAAAGTCAACATTTTTGATAAGCCTTGTTTGGGTGCGATAAGGCTCCACAAACTTTTGAAAATTTTCCATACCCTTTTCTTTAACAACAGAGTCAATCCTCTGATTGATTGCCTCACCGAGGCATGACGGACAAAAACAGTCCTGTTCAGCACTCGGAGACATGATGGGTGGAAAGCTAACGCACCAGCAGTTACCTGTTCCAGCGCCACAACCAAAGGGCTGGTCACACTGAGAGCAATTTTTTGCAGTCATAATACATCAAGCCTATCAAAAACTTAATTTTGACATTGATTCTATTTGAATGCAATTAATTAAAAACCAGATCACACCAATTATTAAATAAGGTGTGCGAAGCATTATTGTTTGCAGAAAGATTCTTTATCGTTTCATCTTGAAAATTTGCAAGCCCTTCCTTACCTATAAGATTCTCAAGACTTGAGGGGATTCCTGGAATACACATCCAACCATCAAAAGTATGGCTGCAAACCTCAGGATGAAACTGGCATGAAAAAGCATTCTCAGAGACCTGCATAATATGATTGTCGCACTGGCTAGAGGAGGCTAGGATGACTGACCCTTCAGGAGGCTTTGTGACCTCCGCAAGGTGAACGTTTACCCATTGATCTGAAAAATCAAAGTTCTTTAGAAGCGGGTGATCACGCCCATCTGTTGTTGGCTTTATTTCAAAGAGACCAACCTCATGGCGATCTGTTTTTTTTGCCTGACCTCCAAGCGCCTCAGCGACAAGTTGATGTCCCAAGCATATCCCGAGGAATGGCATCCTAAGGTCCTCAACTGCATGACGAATCGCCTTCTTTTCTTCGATAAGCCAAGGGTATTTCTCTTCCTCCCACACATTCATAGAGCCGCCCATTACCCAGAGCCCGTCATAGTCATCTAATTTTGGAATTGGGTCTCCAGCATGAAGATCTATTTCATGGAATGAAATGTTTCTACTTTCCGCAAAATCCCTAAAAATTCCTGGATTTTGAGAAGCCATATGTTTAAAAACAAGAATATTCTTTTTCAAAAAAAAAGCGTTTTCAGATAAATATTTGTATTTTAATTTATTGTTTTTGCAGCAAACCGTTATTATTTTATTGACAAGATTTAAATAAATTCAATTTAAAAAATACTGACTCTCTTATTATTAAATAAACTAAAAAGATGACTTCCAATAAATGTTAAGGGTAATTATGATATTACAACTATAATTTAATCAACTTTAATTACCGATTACCTTTAATGGCACTCAGATCAATCGAAGCAATCCTTCCACCTAACAACCTCCATTACGTAGGAGACGGTTTCAGGGTTTATGGGATTTTAGGAAGAAGAGAACCCCTCACCATGAAACGTATGAGTCCCTTTCTGTTAATGGATTACGCTCCGGTTCATTACTTTCCACCTAATAGTGGTAAACCTCTTGGTGTTGGTTCTCACCCCCACAGGGGCATAGAAACGGTCACCATTGCCTACAAAGGGAAAGTTGAGCACAACGACAGCACTGGCGCTGGCGGCGTTATTGAAGAAGGCGGGATCCAGTGGATGACCTCCGGCAGAGGGGTCCTTCACAAGGAGTATCACGAGAAAAACTTCAGTAAAAAAGGTGGAGAAATGCAGATGGTTCAGCTCTGGGTCAACCTGCCCGCCAAAGACAAGATGACAGAGCCAAAGTATCAAAACATTGAAAACAAGGATTTGGCTAAAGTAGATCTTGGAAACGGCATTGGATCTATCGACATTATTGCTGGTGAATTTGAAAAAATTAAAGGTCCCGCTTCATCCTTTACGCCGCTGTACCTATTCAATGTCAAGCTCAACAAAGGGAAAGGCACAAGCCTAAGCTTTAAAGAGAGTCACAATACAGGACTTTTAATTATTAAAGGCAATGTCACCATTAACAATACTGAGAGAGCGCCAACAAACCACTTTGTTCTCTTTGAAAATATAGGGAAAGAATTTACATTAAGGGCTGACGACGATGCTGAGGTACTTGTTCTGAGCGGTGAACCGATCGATGAGCCTATCGCCTCCTACGGTCCATTTGTAATGAATACCAATGACGAGATTAGGCAAACCATCGACGACTTCAATAGCGGAATGTTTGGTCACCTGGACTAGTCAAATTACTCCATAAATCTCTCGCCTGTTATTTCTGATATCTTACTATCTAGGTTTTAATATGCATGAATATACTTCAATAGAAAAGAATAAACCTCTCTTTAAGTAATTCACCTACCTATAATAGGGTTAATTTAATTTTTTAGGGTGTCCCTATAAATTAAACATAGGTCGGTCACTAGCCCTATTAAAAAAAAGGCCAAAGATTCTCATCAGTAATTATTGATGAAGATTTTGTTGTGCTCAGTTTTATATTTTAATTTAGGGTTGGTTATTTTGCTTGATGATGAAATAGAAAATTCGAATTCTGACTCGTTGCTCAGCTCTTTGCTGTTAATGTCAAAGCACTTTGACATTAATACAAGTGCTGCAACACTCACTGCCAGCCTGCCGTTGGTAGAGGGCAAGCTGACTCCTGAACTATTTGTAAGGGCTGGTCAAAGAGCGGGGCTTGTTGTCAAGCTCGTAAAGCGCAGCCTAGACAAAGTCTCTCCGCTGGTTCTGCCTGTTGTCATTAATTTAAAGAACAACCAAAGCGCAGTCCTACTCTCAATCAATGAAAAAAATGCAACACTCTATCTCGAAGAGAGCGGAGGCAAGGTGGAAACCCCAATTGCAGAGCTTAGGGATCGATACACAGGAAACTTGTTTTTAATTTCTAAAGAGCATGACTTTGACGAGCGCAGCCCTGAACTCTTAAATATTCGTTCGAGGCATTGGTTTTGGGGAACCCTGATACGCTCCTGGAGGATCTATCGAGATGTCCTTTTGGCCTCATTTATGGTGAACATGTTTGCCCTAGCCGCGCCACTCTTCATCATGAATGTATATGACCGCGTCGTCCCCAACAAGGCGATAGAGACCTTATGGGTTCTAACAGCAGGCCTCATCGTTGTCTACCTTTTTGATTTTGTTATTAAAATGTTGAGGGCTTATTTCATTGATATTGCAGGCAAAAAGTCAGACCTCCTGCTCTCGTCTACCCTCTTCGAGAAGGTTATGGGAATGCGTATGGCTGACCGACCTCGCTCGATAGGTAGTTTCGCCAACAATCTGAGGGACTTTGAGACGATTAGAGATTTTATTGCCTCCGCCACAATCACGGCTCTCATTGATATTCCTTTCGTAATTCTCTTTATTTTTGTGATCTATTATTTTGCAGGAAACCTTGTCTATATTCCACTAATCAGTGTCACCCTTGTAATCCTCTATTCACTCATCATTCAGCCCTTATTGAAGAGCTCAGTGGATAAAACAATGAGAGCCTCTTCGCAAAAACACGCTGACCTGGTTGAGGGATTAAGCGCCCTGGAGACTATTAAAACATTAGGCCTTCAGGGAAGAATGCAACTGAAATGGGAAAGCATTACTGGCTATGTCGCTGAATGGAATATCAAGTCAAGACTAATCGCCAACTCTAGCACAATCTTTTCACAATTGATTCAACAGGGCACAACGATTGCCATCGTTGTTGCAGGTGTCTACGCGATATCAGAGGGCGTCCTTAGTTTGGGCGGACTCATCGCGGCGGTTATGATTGCAAATAGAATCTCAGGCCCGATGACCCAGGCCTCGGCCATTGTAACTAAGTACTATCATGCCAAAGCTGCACTCAGAACGCTCGACAAAATTATGCAGCAAGACGACGAAAGAAAGGCCAGTAAAAAATACATTCATCCTAAGCAATTCGCTGGCAAGGTGTCCTTTAATAAGGTCAATTTTACTTACCCTGGAGAGCAAAAAAAAGTACTCTCAGACTTGTCCTTTGAGATCAATGCAGGAGAACACCTAGCGATATTGGGACCCGTCGGTTCAGGCAAAACAAGCATCCTGAAGTTGCTACTCAAGCTCTACGATGTAGACTCTGGAGAGATCAGAATTGACGACCTTGATATCAACCAGATTGACCCGCTTGATTTAAGAAATAATATCAGCTATGTGAACCAGTCACCGACCCTATTTTACGGAACCCTGAGAGACAACATCATCTGCTCAAAACCTTTAGCAACTGACGAGGAGATACTCTCGGTGGCAAAAATGTCAGGCTTGTCAACATTCATAAACAATCACCCCCAGGGCTTTGATATAAACGTCGGCGAGGGTGGAGAAAGGCTATCCCACGGTCAGCGCCAGAGCGTTGCTATTGCGAGAGCTCTGCTATCCGACTCGCAGTTCGTTTTGCTAGATGAGCCCACAAGCGCGATCGATAACGCTATCGAGGGAATACTAAAGGAGAGCCTTGCTGCATTCTCCAAAGGCAAAACCTTGATACTTGTGACGCATCGAAAGTCGCTACTGGACTTAGTTCAAAACATTCTGATTGTGAGTAACGGCAATCTTGTTAACTTTGGCTCAAAAGAGAAAATTCTTAAATCGAGCCAAAAGAGGGGTGACGATGCCTAAACAAATGAAGAAGGATAATTTAGAGCTTGTCGATCAGCAAGACTTTGACTTTATTTCGCAAAAAAGCACTGCACTTTTGTTGTCATCCCCCAAGGGAGCCAGAAAATTAATATTCATCATCTTTGTATTTTTTGCTTTTGCTATTTACTGGGCTGCGAATGCACAGGTTGACGAAATCACCAAGGGTGATGGGAAGGTCATTTCATCAAAACAGCTACAGAAATTGCAAAGCCTTGAGGGAGGAATCATTTCTGATGTTTTGATAAGTTCTGGAGACAGGATATCAAAAGATGACATCCTGTTGGTTATTGACGATACGAAATTTAAATCGAATTTAGAGGAAATTAGAAAAAAATTGTTGATACTGGAAGCCCAAAAAGAAAGCTTTTCAAGTGAACTCAAAGACGAGCCATTGGTATTTTCGGCTGATCTGATCAATGAGATTCCAGTTATTGCACAACAAGAAATGGATTTTTTCGCCACTAGACAAGAGGGAAAAGACTCGATAGAGCTGATTTACGAAAACCGCATCGAGAAACTTGATAATAATTTTGCTGAATTCACCGGAAAAGCCGACAACCTCAGGAAAAAATTAGAACTGGCCGAAAAAGAGCTTGAGGAAATTAGAAAAAAATTACTCATCTTAGAGGCTCAAAAGGAGAGCTTTTCCAGTGAACTGAGCGATGAACCATTAGTATTTTCTGAGGATCTGAGTAATGAATTGCCCGTCATAACAAAGCAAGAGATGGACTTTTTTGCAACCAGACAAAAAGAAAAAGAGTCCATCGAGCTAACCTACAAGAACCAAATCAAGAAGCTTGATAACAGCTTTACTGAATATACGGGCAAGGCTGAGAACCTGAGAAAAAATATAGAGCTGGCTGAAGAAGAGATCGAAATATATAGATCACTGCAAGACAATAATCTAGTCTCCAAAGTCGAACTGATCGCCCTAGAGAAAGAGTTAAACACGATCAAAGGTGAATTATTTCAATCAGAAATCAAAGCAAAACAAATCGAAACCCTTAAGACTGAAGCGCTCAATGAGCGCGACAATTCAAACCTGGTAATCAAAAATGAGATATATAAATACTTGCAAAACAAGGACCTAGTCTCCAAAGTCGAACTGATCTCCCTAGAGAAAGAGTTAAACACGATCAAAGGTGAATTATTTCAATCAGAAATCAAAGCAAAACAAATCGAAACCCTTAAGACTGAAGCGCTCAATGAGCGCGACAATTCTAACCTCTCGATGAGAAATAAAGCACAGGAAAAACTAAAGAGCACTTTGGCTGAAATTGAAATACTGAAGCAGTCTGAAGTGGTCGCCCTAGATAGGCTCAACAGAACCTTGATTCGTTCCCCTGTTAACGGCATTGTTCAGCGCGTTTTGACGAGCACTATATCTTCAGTTATTAGCCCCGGTGAAGACTTAATCGAGATTGTTCCTATCGATGATGCGCTCTTGATTGAGGCAAAGATTAGGCCGATAGATATTGGATTTCTAAGCCCTGGTCAGGACGTCATTGTTAAGTTTAGTGCCTACGATTTCGCGATTTACGGAGGACTCAATGGGAACCTAGAATACATCAGTGCGGACACGATAGTTAATGAAAATGAAAGTTACTATCTAATTAAAGTCAGAACCGAGCTAAACTATCTCGATTCTGAAAATGAGCGCTTAGAAATAATCCCTGGAATGACGGCAAGTGTGAATATAGTAACCGGCAAAAAGAGTGTACTCGATTACCTACTGAAACCTGTTTTACGGGCAAAACATAATTCACTTCATGAGAGATAGAAAAATGACAAAAATTAAAACGGTATTATTTATTTTTGTAACGCTCCAGGTCAGTTTTATCCAGGCGCTAGAGCTCAAGAACTTGGTTCATCAGGTGGTTGAAACTAACCCTGAAATAAAAAAGATTCAATATGAATTAAATTCTGAGTATGAAGATTTACTTTCCTCACAAAAGTTCCCCAATACATCCTTAGACCTGTACGGAGGTGCTGGAGGGCAAAGGAATTTTGACTACACATTGATTAGCGACAAGGATTTTGATAAATACAATGCCGGTATAAAGCTCACACACAAACTCTTTGATGGTTACTACGCTGAATCTGAAACTGATCGATATAGGGCCTCATATGACGCCAAGAAGTTTATGCTCACATCAACACAACAAAACGTCACCCTTGAAACAATCGAGCTATTCCTAGAAATACTAAAGCTGGATGAAATTGCCGCCTTATCAAATAAATTTTTGGGTGACCTAATACTTTATATTGAGATGTCTTCCGACAAGCTAGATTCAGGTGTCTTAAATGCTACTGAACACTCCGTGGTCCAAATGTCTTATCAGATAGCTAGAAATAATAACATTAATGCTATCAACAACTTAAAAGACACAATCAGTCTATACGAACAATCTATAGGGAGTTTTCCTCCTTTATCGATGATGAAGTATGAGGATATTGATAAAAACAAGCTACCTCAAAGCTTACAAAGCGCTTTGAAATTAGCCAAACAAAACCACCCCGTCATTGCTGCCTGCAAAGAGCACATTAAAGAAACCAAAGCTCAATATGACGGCTCTTTTTCAAGGGACTATCCCGAGCTTGAATTTGTGCTCTCAGCTGACTGGCAAAAGAACATGAAAAATACCCAAAAACGCGAACGTGTAGTCTCAGCAATGTTTAATATTAACTATAACTTACTGGGCAAAAATAACAATACTCACTACAATGAAAAATACAAAAACCAAGTATCTCAGGCTAAAACTCTTTGTGAAATCAAAGAGCGCGAGGTAAATTCTAGTCTGAAGCTTTCTTACGCCGCCTTCGAAACTATGAGCCTATCTCAAAGATATCTTTCAGAAGCAAAAAAAAGTAGTACGGCTATCACTAACTCTTATGTAGAACGATCAGAGGTTGAAACCATATCGTTTGAAAAGTTAATTCAACGCAGCAATCAAAAGCTTGAAACAGAAATATTAGAAATCGAAAACCGATACGACTTAGTGTATTCAAAATACAGAGTGCTTCACGGTATGGGGCTATTACTTAAACACTTTGATATAAACCAGCACCCCTCTAAAAGATAACTATAATGCAAAACTACAATGGCTGAAAAAATAAAACTGAATATAAATGAAGTTGCCGTCAAAGACGGCAACACCAGCCTGTCTTTTGCGATCTCAGAGCCATCAGAAGAGGCCTTCTCAGTCGAGGTTGCGATCTCGGATCACCCCAATACTTTTTCCCAGAGTCTGCTCTTTTTGCCTGGTGAAACAACTAAAAAGGTGTCTCTTCCAATTACCCCTGAAGTACCATTAACAACGACAATTAATGTAGACAATTCTGATTTAGTTGAACTCACCCTAGCTGAATTTAGAATTGAGTACAACCAAGAGCGTGACACTGCAGAATTATTTATCGATGATGAGGTAATTGAAGGAATCTCAACCATCGAACGAAGCGCCGAAGAGCTGATCCCTACAACCTCTTTCGAAACAATCTCCGATGCCATCGACCAAGTCGATGAGACAGTATTACTAGCTGTTAGCAATACAACAAAGACTACAACGACTACCTCGACGACTGATGATACAACGACGACTGATGATACAACGACGACTGACACCACCGCACCAAGTCTAAGTAGCGCCTCGCCTGCCGATAACGCCACAGCGGTTGCTGTTGGCGGCAATATCGTCCTGAACTTCTCCGAGGCGGTGGATGTTGAGAGCGGTAATATTGTGATTTATAAAGCGTCCGATGATTCAACCGTGGAGACGATTGCGGTTACCAGTAGTCAAGTGACCGGCACCGGCACCACGCAGATCACCATCAATCCCTCCAGTGATTTTGACTCTTCTACCGAGTACTACGTCCAAATAGCTGCCACTGGTTTTGATGATTCATCGGGTAATTCCTATGCAGGGATAACTGATAAAACCAGTCTTTCTTTTACGAGTACTGCTGACTCCACCGCACCAACAGTGACAAGCTTTACCTCAACCACAGCTGATGGCAGTTACGGGACAGCTACATTTGTTGATAGTTTTTCTCTCACTGAAGAGTATCCATATGGATTAGCATTTAACAATGATGGAAGCAAGATGTTTGTTGCTGGCTTTGGTGATGATGATGTTAAAGAATATACATTAAGTACAGTGTTTGATGTGTCCACCGCCTCTCTTGTTGATAGTTTTGATGTCAGTTCTCAAGAAAACGGGTTAAGGGGATTAGCATTTAACAATGATGGAACCAAGATGTTTATTTTAGGTGCAGCTGGTGATGATGTTAATGAATATACATTAAGCACAGGTTTCGACGTATCTACATCTTCTTTTGTTGATAGCTTTTCTATCAGTAGCCAGGAAGAATCCCCAGTTGGATTAACCTTTAACGATGATGGAACCAAGATGTTTATTACTGGTCATCTTGGTCAAGATGTTAATGAATATACATTAAGTACAGGTTTTGATGTATCCACGGCCTCTTTTGTTGATAGTTTTTCTGTAAGCTCTCAAATGACTTCACCAAGAGGAATAAACTTTAATAATGACGGAACGAAGATGTTTATTACAGGTGAAGAAGATGATGAAGTAAATGAATACACCTTAAGTACGGGCTTTGATGTATCCACCGCCTCTTTTGTTGGTAGTCTTGATATCAGTTCTCAAGGATGGAGGCCACACGCAATAAGTTTTAACAATGACGAAACAAAAATGTTTATTGTGGATGGAGGCTCTGATGTTGTTAATGAATATTCAATCCCTACCATTAACATCACCGCCACAACTTCTGAGAGCGTCCAGTCAGGTGACACCATTACCGTAACGCTAGATACGGGTGACACTGTTGTATTAACAGCGGCATCTGCCGGCACCACGCTAACAGGAACCTATTCGGTTGGTGTGGGTGATAATAGTAGCGATTTAACCGTCAGTAGTTTTGCGATTGGTTCGGTGACGGATAGCGCTGGCAACGCTATGACTAGTACAACTCTGCCAAGTAGTAATAATATTGCGGACACCAGTGCCATTGTTATTGACACCACAGCCTCTGCGGCAACCTTGGCGCTCTCAATAAGTGGTTTTTCAGGGGCTACGAGCGTCTCTGTACCATCAGGAGCGAGTGGATTGAACGCCATTGTGAGTACTGCACCTGCGAATACGACAACACAAGGAACCAGTTCAGCTGACTATATCGAGGTAAGAGACTCAGCAAGTTCGAACGCTGGCTCAATCAGTGGTGGTAGCGGTAATGACATTATCTATATTAAGGGCTGGGGCGGCGCAACAAATACATCGGTAACTGGTGACGGCGGAACAGATACGTTGGTGATTAATTCTGCTATTTATAGCAGTACTAGCGGTGGAAACAAAATTTACTTCAATGGAACAGGAGGTAGCGGTAACATCACTTACAATAATTTTAGTTCCGTTGTCGTTTCAGATTCAACAGACTTCGAAAGGAAGTTTTCAGCAACCGCCACGCTTAACGATACCGATGGCAGCGAAAGTCTGGGAGATATCACTATCTCATCCCTACCAGATAGTACCTCGGTTACCGATAGTGATGGCGATGCTGTTACGGTCTCGAGTAATGCTTTTACTATTGGTAATGTTGTATCCGGTGAGGCGCAAATCTTCACCCTGACGAATACTGGACCGTTTAATTTCACGGCTAATGGCTCGGTCACAGTTACCGAATCGAATGTTAGCGCAACGACTACAACGACGGCCTCTGTTTTGATTGACGGAGTTGTCAGGGGGATTGAGTATGTTACCTCTTCCGGGATGAGCGGCCTAACAAACCAAGAGGGTCTATTTAACTACCAAGACGGTGACGACATCACCTTCAAGGTGGGTGGCGTGGTATTGGGTACAGCAACCGCCGAGGACGTTATCTCTGGGAGAACTTTCTTGCAGGACATTGCTGACGTTGAGCGCTCTAATCTGAGTGATGACTACCTAGAAAATATGGCAATCTTTCTGCAATCACTAGACGCAAACTACAATCCGGGTGACGGCATTACCATTACCGAACAGATGCGCATAAATCTCGCCGATATTGAGCTCGACCTAAGGCAGGCAAGTTCGAGCGAGGTAAAACAAGTCATCGAACAGGTTGGCGGTGTTTACGTTGAAAGGGCCGAGGCAATGGAGCACGTCAAAGACATGTTAATTAAGTACAGTGACATGAAACAGAGCGACTTTGAATTAATTGATACTGAGAGCTTGGTGACTCAAACACAAAACTCGCAAAGTGATCAGCAGAGCTCTTTATCAAGCATAGAAAATGACAAGATTAGTCTTGAAGTATTGGCTGATCTTGAGGACTTAGAAAGCAACGAAGCCCTCTTCTCGGAACTACCCGAAAGCCCACAAGGGTATCACACTTCAGAGATTCATAACAACGAGTCAACAAGCCTTGACAACTCATCGGTCGTGCATATTTTGAATAGTGTACTGAATACGATTGAGAATAATCTGGTTTACGATATTTAAATTACTGACTTTTAGGTTGACTGATTCTCCACCGAAGCCTCCAGCTTTGGATACTTTAAACCCAATGTAACGCCCCTTGCTATTGAAAATATAATGAGCGAAGCCCAAAGCCCATGGTTCTCATATCGAGGCAACAGAATTGCCAGCGCTATCATATAGATAAAAAATGATATAAACATCATATTGCGCATATCGGCTGTCCTCGTTGCGCCAATAAAAATACCGTCCAGCATCCAGGCAGCAGCGCCAACGAGAGGCGCTAGAACCATCCAAGGTAAATATTCACGGCTCACCTCTCTTACATTCTCAGCAGTAGTCATGACATCAATAATATTACTTCCAAAAACTGCAAAAATAATCGCCATGACAACAACGGACCCAAAGCCCCATTGACTCGTCATAATGGCTGACTTTCGAAACATTAATCTTTTTCGAGCACCAAGCGCCTGACCCACGAGCGCTTCTGCTGCAAAAGCAAAACCTTCCATAGCATAAGCAGTTATATTTAAAAACTGAATGAGTACCTGGTTCGCAGCCAAGGTCGCATCATCAAAGCTCGAACCAAGAAATAGAAAACTCACAAAGGCAATCTCTAAAAGAACCGATCGAATCAAAATATCACTATTCACTTTGGCCATTTTAATTAGCCTAGCTCTATCAAATATTTGACTCCAGTTTCTCCAATAACCATCTTTGAAGCCCTCTCTAGCAAGCCATAATCCAAAAAATAGTCCAATCGACTCTGCAACAAGTGTTGCAAATGCGACCCCTTCAACTCCCCAGCCTAGTTTCAGAACAAAGACAAAATCTAAAGTTATGTTGATACTATTAATAAGCAACATAAGAAGCAAGACAGCTCGTGTCATCTCTTTAGCAATTAGCCAACCAGCAATCCCAAAGATAGCAATCGCTGCTGGCGCACTATAGACTCTTATCTTTAAATACTCTTGTGCCAAAGACTCAACCTCAAAGGAGGCTGGCGCCAACCCGAGAGCACCACCAAAAAGAGGAATTTGAGTCATGATTAGAACTAATCCTGCACTCAGTCCAATAAGGATTCCTCTTACTAGGAGGGCTGACGTTTCTGAATGGTCATTCGAACCAATGGCCTGAGCAGCAAGTCCCGTGGTTCCCATTCTCAGAAAGCCAAAGAGCCAATAAATGGCTGAAATAATAATAGCACCTATTCCAACAGCGCCAATTGGAGCAGCCAGACCCATCTGTCCAACAACTGCGGTGTCAACCGCTCCAAGGATTGGAATGGTGGCATTTGCTAAAACGATTGGAATTGCAACACCAAGTACTCTTTTATGAGAAAGCGTTTTTGAACCGGGGCTCATATTGAATAAATCCATATTTTAAATAGTGTACTGAATACAATGAAGAATAACCTGGTTTACAATATTAAAAGGAAAATCTAGTCGAAACGACAAGAATTAAATTATGTTTACGAATTTATAGGATCTAGACCAGAAACTTAAGTCTCTTGAAAAAACGCTTAACAAATATTACAGATTTACATACTATTCAAAATAAAGGGTCGGGATGAGAGGATTTGAACCTCTGATCACTTGATAAATAACCCATTTTGAACTATAATAGTTTTTTTTTGTTTTTAGCATTTATTTCATGGATTTTCATAGCCAAAAAGACCTCTTTAATAGCCACAGACACCAAGCCATTAGAAACCTATTTATCGAAAAAAGAAAGCGTCTAGGTTTATCTCAAAATCAACTTGCCTTACAAATGCAAACAGACGTGGCCAACGTATCCCAAATGGAGTCACATCCTGGGGATTTAACATTTTCTGATATCAAGTGGTTCGGTGATGCTTTACAAATTTCAATCAATGAGCTAGAGAGTTTATTAAAATAATTCCCAGTTTAAGTCAACTTTTACCCTTATTAACGCACTGTCTCTCAATTTAATTTAATCTATATAACTATATTTCTAGTTATATAGTTTTTTATGTATAATTAAGTTCTATGAGTGAAATTGAATTAGTAAAAATATTGGCAGAACTTGGTCACACAAAAAGACTTTCCGTATATAAGTTCATTATGAAATACGGTAGTTCAGGAATTATTATTGGAGAAGTGGGCAAACAGTTAGCTATTGCTCCATCAACACTAAACTTTCATCTTAATAGATTAGTGGATGCAGGACTGATTATTCAAGCAAAAAATGGTAGAGAGGTTTATTGTTCTGCAAATTTTGAAAGATTAGATTCAGCGATTGACTTATTAACTTCTGAATGTTGTACAGTGCCAGAAAGTTAATAAGAAATTAATGAAGACAGTAAAGAAAACAAAACAAAAAAAATTAAAGCTTTTCGTCAATAAGATAGCTTCATTACTAGGCTTTCCAATAGGTATCTCTTTAGTAATTATTATAGCTCTATGCTTCATTTCGCCTTCGCAGGCAATTGATAGTTTTTTTTCAACGCTTAGTGCTTTGATCCGTATTTCGCCTTTTATTATTCTATCAGTGATAGTGGCTGCGTATCTAAAGGCAAGCGGTGCTGATCAAATTGTTGCCAGTACTTTTCAAGGTAATCCAGTAAAGACAATTTTAGTAGCTTCTATTTTTGGCGCATTGTCACCTTTTTGTTCTTGTGGGGTGATTCCACTTGTGGCAGGTCTTTTGGCAGCTGGCGTCCCTATCGCGCCAGTGCTGGCTTTTTGTATAGCTTCGCCGATTATGGATCCAGAAATGTTTATCTTGACTTCGGCTGAGCTCGGTGTTGAGTTCGCCTTTATAAAGACTCTATCAGCTGTTGCAATGGGGTTACTGGCAGGTTACAGTGCTTTACTGCTTAGCAAAGCCGGTTATCTAAATGATGCTTTGAAAGACATCGCTAAACCAAGCTGCTCCAGCTCATATTCCAGCGAAGATGAAACCGTCATTTTATACAAGTTTTGGCAGAACCTTAAGGGACGCCAGACATTCATCAATGAAACGCTGTCAATAGGTATTTTTCTGACACGTTGGCTCACATTCGCATTTTTACTTGAAAGTTTATTGCTTGTTTATGTGCCTAGCGACTTAATAGTTAGCTGGCTAGGTTCGGAAAATACTTACTCTCTGCCTCTTGCTGTATTCTTGGGTATTCCAGCCTATCTAAACGGCTACGCTGCAATTCCCCTTATAAGTGGTTTAATAGAGCTGGGTATGTCTCCGGCAGTTGGATTGACCTTTATGCTGGCAGGAAGTGTTACTAGCATTCCAGCAGCGATTGCAATTTATTCGCTTGCGAAAGCTCGACTTGTTATACTTTATCTGATTATTGCAGGGGTTGGTTCAATGGGTTCCGGCTATCTATTTTTATTATATTTAAGCTAATAATTTCAAAATTAAAGGTATTGGTCGGGACGAGAGGATTTGAACCTCTGACCACTTGACCCCCAGTCAAGTGCGCTACCAGACTGCGCTACGCCCCGAACGCTAACATTTTAGCTGTATTCAGAGCTTTACAGACGATGAGATTACAGCAACTTACTTCATAAATGTACAGTTTATGTACACTTATATGGAGTTACTATGGCAACAATACAAAAGTTTACCCGCTCAAAGGGTATTGTTTATCGTGTTCTAATTCGTAAGTCTGGCACAAAACCTATCTCAAAAACTTTTACTAATAAGAAATTGGCTATCCAATTTGCCCAAAGTATTGACAGCAATAGAGAATTTTTTGAAGCTTACGGCTATAAAAATAAGAAAGACATAAAACTGTCCTTATTAATTAGTGAATACCTTAATATTGATTACAAAGGCAAGGATAAAGTTGAACAGTCTAGAAAGCTAAGAGTTTGGCTTGAAACTCTTGGAGATGTTCTAATTAAAGACATCAAAACTAACAATATTACAGATTCATTAAACATCCTTCCCTCTCATCTTTCAAATGCTTCAATCAATAGACACAAAGCAGCTATTTCAGGAGTCTTAACGTATGGGTGTCGTCGAGGTTATATTAAGACAAATCCAGCTAAACTTGTGCCTTATCTCGAAGAGAATAATGAGAGAACAAGGTTCTTATCAGAAGCTGAAAGAACTCGTCTATTCAAGGCTTGTAGAGCCTCTCACTGGGACAAGTTATACCTAATAGTACTACTTGCAATTACAACAGGAGCAAGGAAGGGAGAACTCACTAAACTGAGGTGGAATGACATCGATTTTGATAGAAGAACGGCTTATGTCGCTACCACTAAAAATGGTCAGCCTAAAGTTCTGCCTCTGACCGATTCTGTGATTAGAGAGTTACAACTATTTGATACCAAAGACAGTAGCTTAATCTTTGCTTCAAAGGTTAAAGAAGATGTTTCTTATTGCTTTACTAAACCTTGGAAAAGAGCACTCGAGGATGCCGATATTAAGGACTTTAGATTCCACGACCTTCGTCATTCCTGTGCCTCCTATTTGGCTCAATCTGGGGCATCTCTGCTTGAGATAGCAGAATTTTTTTAGCGCGCCCTCGCTCCTGAAACTGGGTTAATTTAAGGTAAAATTTACAGTGCTTTCATCAGGAACTAGTTATATATAGGTAAAAAAAATATTGAACTTTAATTGCCAGTTTAAAGAAGAAAATATATTCATCATTTATTTTTCAGATAATTGACTTATGTCAATTATTTTTTTGAAATTACTAAATATACTGACATTTAACTTGGAGGAGTACTTTATAAAATCAACATAGAATAATATGCCAATTATATTAAATTGATTAAGCACGATTTTTTGTTTATGGCGTATTTCCCAGCATACTATCGTATTTCCCAGCATACTATAAAAGCACGATTATATAGTAATGAATTTGTTGCGTAAAACAGTTGTTTATTTTGTTAATAGTCTATTGTTATTTATTTTGAGTTGGAGTGGTTCTGTATGGGCGGCTTCTAGCATTTCCAATGAAGTTTATGTTTCAACGGGTTTTGATACTAGAGTCACTGGAACGGGTACCACAGAGATTACCATTAATCCTACAGACGACTTGACTTCATCTACAGGCTTATTACCTTAATATTGCCGCCACAGCCTTTGATGACAGCTTTAGTAACGCCATTAATAAAAAACAATAGGGTAATGATGACGTTACTAAGCTTAATAAATATTGAGGTTAAAAGATTTCTTGCACTATCCATTCTTCTTTTTATTATTCTAACACTATTATCATCTAAAGCTTTTGCAGGAGTTAC
>CABXNH010000005.1 GCA_902513495.1 uncultured Gammaproteobacteria bacterium | reverse complement strand
TCTTGAGGGAGTAAATGCAATGTCAAATAATCAGTATGAGTGTTTATTAATTGAGGATGATGACATTGATATTGAAAAATACATTGACTCATCTGTAGCAGTTGTAATGCTTTCGCACATCAACTATAAAACAGGACGAATTAGTGACATGAAAACCATTACTGATTATGCCCATAAAAAAGGAGCGCTCGTTGTTTGGGATTTAAGTCATAGCGTTGGCGTGATTCCAATGGATTTACATAATATTGGTGTAGATTTTGCAGTTGGCTGCACCTATAAACATCTAAATGGTGGCCCAGGAGCGCCGGGTTTTTTGTATGTTAATAGTGATTTAATTGAAATAGTATCTCAACCATTGTCAGGTTGGCTTGGGCATAGCGATCCGTTTGCATTTGATAGAAAATACTTTCCAGCAAATACTATCAATAAATATATATGTGGAACTCCATCAATTCTTTCTTATAAGGCAGTAGAGAGTGGCCTCGATGTTTTTGATGGAATATCGATGGACCAAGTTCGAGAAAAAAGCATTCAACTGTCGGAGTTATTTATTGAGTTGATTCAACAAGAATGTGGCGATTTTGGATTCGAATTATTTTCTCCAACTGAGGCCAATCTTAGAGGTAGTCAGATTTCATTTAAGCATGAAAATGCTTATCCAATTATGCAGTCATTAATTTCAAGAGGTGTTATCGGTGATTACCGTGAGCCCAACATCTTGAGGTTTGGAATTTCACCTCTTTATATGAGGTTCGAAGATATTTGGGAAGCAATAATGAATTTGAAAACTATCATGGAATCTAGAGAGTGGGATTCAGATAGATTTAAAAAAAGAAACTACGTAACTTAGACACTATTTTTTTGATAACCTGCCAACTAGAGATATTCCCAATGCGACGGATGGTCCAATTCCTAATGCAAATATTATTGTTCCAAGGCCAACAACCTCGCCCAAAAGTTTATCTAAATTATTTAGTAGACAAATGGACCCAATAACAACAACACTGATTTCAATTGTTGTTCGTATTGAGTATATTTTCATGTTGGTTACTTTTTGAAGTCCAATCATTAAGCCGTCTCTCGGCCCGGCTCCCAAGTTACAAATCAAATAAAAACCGCTTCCTAGACCAATTATTAAAACACCTATTACAACTTGAAGAACCTGTAAAGAGTATATTTGAGGATAAGGCAGATAAAAGACTGAAAATTCAATGGTCAGTGCAATAATAAATGCATTTAATATTGTTCCCATCCCGGGTTTTTGTTTAAGAGGTATCCATAATAGTAAGACAAATATACTAATAACAAAGGTAGAAAAACCTAGTGACCAATCAGTGAGGTTTGACACGCCTTGCGCTAAGACTGTGTAGGGACCTACTCCAGCACCACTTGTAATTAAAAGACTTTCACCTAGTCCAAACAAAAATAACCCAAAAACTAGAAGAATAAAGGTGGTTGGTTTTGGCTTTAAGTTGTATGAATCCTCTGAACTCCAGGACACTCTGGGTATTTTTTTAACAGTAAATGTCTCACGAAGAAGTTTCATTGATAGTCGCAAAAAAATTATGTTAATAATACAGTTGTTTGTCTTTATTCCTACAAAGAATGTAGATTTAAATTTATCCTCTCAGATTTAGACTTTAGGGATAATCATAGGCTATTTAGAATTTAACCAGTATTTAAGAAATCTACAAACTAGAGTAATATGAAAACGCTAATTGATAAATCTGATATTCGAAGCTTTAATGAGGATGGAGTTGTTATTCTTAGGGGTGTTTTCAGTGAGTGGATTGATACTCTTGTCAAAGGTGCAGAGAGACATATTAAGAACCCTAGTGAAAGGGCATTGATTCACCATCAGGAAAAACATAAAGGGCAATTCCTAGAGGATTTTTGTAATTGGAGGCATATTCCTGAGTATTCAGATTTTGTATTTAATTCCTCTTTGGCGTCAATTGCATCAAGCTTAATGAAATCTGAATCAGTGCAGCTCTTTCATGATCATTTTTTTTATAAAGAAACAAATTCTGGCGTTCCAACACCGTGGCATCAAGATATGCCTTATTACTGCGTTTCAGGTGAACAAACAATAAGTTTTTGGCTTCCACTAGAGTCGCGAGAAAAAGGTGTTTCATTGAAGTCATTAGCAGGAAGTCATAAACTCAATAAAGAGGTGCGTCCAACGAGTTGGTCTAATAATGAGAATTTTTATGAAGATAGTGACGTATTTATGGATCTACCCGATACTAATGAATTTGAATTGAAGGAATGGAGGACTGAACCAGGAGACGCTATCGCATTTAATTTCAAGACTGTTCATGGGGCAAATGCAAATTTAACTAATAAGATTAGTCGAACTCTCTCCTTTAGGTTATTGGGTGATGATGCTGTTTATAAGCAAAGACCAGGGAGAACTTCACCAAGTTTTCCAGATATTAATCAGAAAGATGGTGAGCACCTCAGAGAGGATTGGTTTCCAACCCTTGTGAATAGCTAATCTTTATGGATATCTCAAACTTCTCAATTGAAATTCTAACGTTTTTATTTTTTGTTGGAGCTGTTGCGGGCTTTCTTGACACACTGGTGGGTGGTGGTGGATTACTCGCTGTTCCAGCACTGTTATTAAGCGGAATTCCTCCAATCTATGTTCTTGGGACTAACAAGTTTCAAGGCAGTATGGGGACTGGTATAGCTACTTATTTGTTATTTAAGAAAAAAAAATTAAATTGGAATTCAGTTAAAAACTTGATGCTCGCATCATTTATAGGATCTGTAGCGGGCGGAATTATCATTCAGTTTTTTGATACGCAGTTTCTTTCTTTTGTAATTCCAGTTGTTCTTGTTTTTATTGCAATTTATTTCATTATTTCACCCAAACCAAAATCAATCAGTAGTAATTCTAAACCTAATAAAAAGTTTGAGTCATATGCTGTTCCAGCTGTAGGTTTTTATGACGGAATGTTTGGTCCTGGGGCTGGTTCGTTCTTTGTAATGACCGGAGTAATGATTAAAAAACTAGAAATTATTCAAGCCACTATTTTAGCTAAACCGCTTAATTTTGCATCCAATATTGCGGGCTTTATTGTTTTTTTTACTTTTGGGCACGTCGCCTTTGTTGTGGGGCTGATTATGATGGCGGGGCAATTGATTGGGTCATTTTTGGGGACCCATTACTTACTGAAGGCCAATCCTAAAGTGATTAGAGTACTAATAGTTATCTCATCGTTATTGATGTTGGCAAAGTATATGGATTCCTTGGTTTAATGAAATATATTAAAACAAACTTTCCCAATGAATTGCCCACATGGATTGCCATCTTTTTGGTTTATTTTTTTTGGTGGATAGTATTGAGTAATTTTTATATTATCCCTTTTGCCCATCTATTTCTAGTTATTATCTTAACGTTCCATGGATCTGTCCAACATGAAATACTACATGGTCACCCAACCAGTCATCAAGGCTTTAATGATTTATTGGCGTATCCATCAATAGCCCTGTGGTCGCCTTATTTTGTATACAAAAGCTCTCATCTCAAGCATCACGAGGATATTAATTTAACAATCCCAAATATTGACCCAGAAAGTTATTTTATTAGTAAGGATGATTGGCATTCATTAAGCAGTTATCGTCAAAAATTTGCAGCATTCAATATGACTTTGTTAGGGCGCTTAATGCTAGGTCCTCTTTGGTATTTCTTTGCACTTAAAAAAGAGTTTTTGATGAGTTTTAAAAAGCCCTTTTCCATCAATTTTTTGGGTTGGTTTTCTCATGAAGTCTTTGTGGTCATTCTTTTGTATTGTATCTGGTCCTTTTTTAATATTCATTTTTTTACTTACATTTTCTGTGCATACTTGGCACATTCCTTGACAATGCTGAGAAGTTTTTATGAGCATCGCCCAAACTCTAACCCAAATCATCGTTCAGTAATAATGCAGACCAGCTATCCATTGAGAATTTTGTTTCTAAATAATAACTACCATTTTGTTCACCATAAAAATCCAGATATGAGTTGGCACCAAATCCCAAGAGAATACAATTCTAATTCTGGTAAATATAACCAATCCAATGGTTTTTTCTTAGAAAAAGGTTATTTTAAGTGGTTTAAAAAGTATCTAGTTAAGCCAGTTACAGAGCCTAAGCATCCTGCTTTTTAATAAGGTTATGAAAAGAGAATTTATAGGAATTGGGATGTATTCAGTCAATTTCGAGCTTGAAAAAGCTTGGCAAGAGCTTTTTCTTTTAGCTGGAGAATTAAACCCAGAGCTGGCGCTCCCAGTCCACTTTTTAAATACTGTTGATAAAAAAAATATTCTCTCAAACGAGACTCGAATTAGTCATATCTGTGGATTGCCATTAGTCAGTCATTATAAAAAAAAATTAATACCACTTTTTACGCCTCATTTTGATCTTGATGGGCTTGAGGGGCCAAACTACTTTAGTTACTTTATGGTTTCTCAATCAAGCCAGATTAATTCAGTTGATGAAACTAAGGGGTTGGTTGCGTCAGTTAACAGTCATGATTCACATAGTGGTGCCAATGTATTTCGGAGCGAGATTGAGTTCAGAAGAGAACTTGGATTATTTAATAACTTTTACAAAAAAATAGTCATTACTGGGTCTCATAAAAATAGCATTCAAAGTATTATTGATCATGAAACTGATATTGCTTGTGTTGATGCAATGAGCTTCTTTTATTTGAGTAGGGCAAATCCGAAGATAGCTAATCAATTAAAAATTATAGGGCGCTCAATGATTTCTCCAGCGCCTCCTTTTGTCACTCATAAAGATCATCCGCTGTGCTCCTCTAGTTGTTTAATAGAAGTACTAAATACTGCACTCAATTTATTAGATCAGAGATCCAAAGACAATTTAAAAATTAAGCGGTTTTCTTTTGTGCCTTTGGCCAAATACGACTCGATAATTAATCAACAAGACTAGGTACTCTTTGGTAATTTAAATTTAGTATTAAAGTGTTTCCATTCAAAACGCTCAGGATAATTTCTTCTGTAATCTTCAAAATTAGAAATATCTTTAATCGCTTTATCATCTTCCTTGAATGAGTAAATTGAATTCAGAGTGTCATGCAGATTATCGTCTTTGATTACTCTTAATTCAGGATTGATAAGATTTTCAATTTGATTATTAAGAGGTTGTTTTGAGAATTTGCAAAGCTCTTTATAGATCATAAAGCTACCCATAAATTTAGCATCAATTGAATGCCCAGCAATATGAGGTGTTGCCCAGTAGGCTGTTTTTTGAAGGCTGGAATTAATATTGGGTTCATTTTCCCAACAATCAATTATGTTTGCCTTTGTTGGAGTTCTTTGCCAGATCATTTCATTAATGATGCCTCCTCGAGCTGCATTGACGACTACTGCATCCTCAATAATATGATTGAAGTTATGACTGCTTAAAAGATTATAGGTAGGATGAGCCCCTGTGAAATTTAAGGGGGTATGAAATGTAACAATGTCAGCACTAAGCGCTTTTTCAAGGGAAACAAAATTGTTACTACCTTCGTTAGCTTCACGAGGTGGGTCATTTAAAAGAGTTTTGATTCCTAACTGCTTAGCTTTAAACTCAAGCCTTTTTCCAACATTGCCTACTCCAATGATTCCAAGCGTCTTACCTAATAATTTAAAGTCAAAGTCATTCGCTAAATTTGTAATTGCGCTGATAACGTATTCTGCAACAGCATTTGCATTACATCCTTGAGCAGATGAGAAGGCTATATTATTGTCATTGAGATAGATTTGATCAATGTGATCAAGACCGGCTACTGTTGAGCCAACAAATTTAATTTTTGAGCCCCTAAGAAGCTCTTCATCGACTTTTGTTCTTGATCTAACTATTAATGCATCACAATCCAGAAGGCTTTCATTACGAATTTGCCGGCCAGGTAGAGTTATTACCTCCCCAAATTCTGAAAAAATTTCACTAAAACCCCATACAGCATCATCAATCATTAATTTCATATAGGCAGTCTCCAATCAATCAATTCTTGACTAGTCGATTTAAGAAAGGCATTGGTTTTAGAAAAATGTTTGCAACCAAAGAAACCCTTGTGGGCAGAGAATGGAGAAGGGTGGGCAGCACTGAGAATCAAGTGTTTTTTGGTATCTATCAATTCAGATTTTTTGTTTGCATAAGTGCCCCAAAGCAAAAATACTAAATTATTTTTGTTTTCATTCAGTAGATGGATAACTTGATCGGTAAAGACTTCCCAGCCTTGATTTGCATGAGACGCTGGAGAATTCTTTTCAACTGTTAGAACGCTGTTCAAAAGTAAAACGCCTTGTTTTGCCCAATTTCTTAGGTGGCCATGTCCTGGTTCAGTAAAGTCAACATCATCCTGGTCAAGCTCCTTATAAATATTTCTGAGTGATGGCGGAATAGTTACGCCCTTTGGAACAGAAAAACTCAGCCCCTCTGCCTGACCATCCCCATGATATGGATCTTGACCCAGAATAATAACTTTTGTAGAGTTAAAACTTGAATATTCAAAGGCCTTAAACCATTTGTCTCTAGGTGGATAAATTTCACTATTAATTCGAGAGTTTAGAAAAGAGTACAGTGAGATAAAGTAATCTTTTTCTTTTTCCTTAGATAAGTATTTGGACCAATCACCAATACTTTGAGTCATGACAGGGAAATAGACCCGAATGATTTAGTAATAATGATAATGGATTGCATTTAAATAGTAAAAATTATATTATGGTTTAAAATGATTTTTTAAATCATGCATTTATTTTAGTGTTTCAAGGATTGGTTTTATTATAACAAGGATTTAGCATGACTGATTGGATCAGCAGGTGGAAAAACAATAGAATAGGGTGGCATGCCGACCAAATCAATAGTCAGCTTATTGGGTATCTTGAAAACCTTGATCTGTCTGCCGGGGAGACTATTTTTGTTCCCTTGTGCGGAAAAACGAAGGATATGTTATATTTACTTGAAAAACAAATAAATGTGATCGGCGTTGAAATGAGTAGTATCGCAGTAGAACAGTTTTTTTTAGAAAATAACTTGTCTTATTCAATATCAAAAATGGATGGATTCATACTTTATGAAGGTAAAGGAATTAGAATTTATTGCGGTAATTATTTTGATTTAGAATGTAATCATTTACAGGAAGTAAGGGCAGTTTATGATCGCGCTTCATTGATCGCACTAGATGAAGAATTAAGACAAAAATACGTTAAACATTTAAATGATATAATAGCTGATGATGTTAGGATTTTATTGTTAACTTTGAATTATCCACAACATCAAAGATCTGGCCCACCTTTTGCAGTTAGCAGATCTGAGGTCGATGAATTATTTAAAGGTTCTTTTCATAGTCGAGAGTTGTATTGTATTAATGACATTGAAAATGAGCCAATGTTTCAAAATCTTGGTGTAGATTTTGTTGAAAAAGCAGTGTATTTGCTGCAAAAAGTGAGAGTGTAATGGCAAAAAAAATGACGGGCATAGTGGCCCAATTTGGCACAAAAGGATATGGATTTATTACAGGGGACGATGGTGAAAAGTACTTTGTTCATCAAAAAAATGTTTTTAATAAGTCTCGTTTAAGAAGTGATACAAGAGTTAAATTTAAAGTTGAAAATTCTGATAAAGGTCTAGTTGCGGTTGATGTTAAATTAGAAAAGGTGGTTGAGGAGTCAGAGCCACTGACTGACAATGATATAAAAGCAATGTTTGGCGTTTTGTTGGTCTTTCAATTGATTGTCGCTTACTTTGTGTTTTTTGGTTAAATGAAAAAGCTTTTAGTATTAGGATTACTTGTTGCGGTTACAATTTCAGGTTGTTTATCAACGCCTGCTAGGGAAGTGACAAATGTGTGTAATTTGCTAGATGAAAAGGTTAGTTGGTATCGCGCTGCTAAACTAAGCGAGGAAAAATGGAAAGTGCCGATGCATTTGCAATTAGCCATTATTCATCAAGAGTCTCGGTTTGCTTCAAGAGCAAAGCCACCGCGTAATAAAATTTTTGGATTTATTCCGGGTGCAAGACCCACCGATTCCTATGGATATACTCAGGCTAAAAAAGCAACATGGGAGTGGTACCAACTCAAAACTGGAAAAAAAGATGCCAGGAGAGATAATTTTGCTGATGCAATAGATTTTGTTGGTTGGTATGCGAATCAATCCAACCTCAGATCTAAGATAAGTAAAACGGATGCATATCGTCAATACTTGGCTTACCATGAAGGCCATGGCGGATTCAACAAGAAAAGTTATGAAAATAAAGATTGGCTGATCTCTATTGCAAAGAAAGTTGAGAATAAGTCAAATACATACAAGTCTCAGCTTGCTCAATGCAGACAGCAACTCGATAGTAATAGAATCTGGACACTCTTCTAGGTTTAATATTTAATGTGGTTTAATACCCTTGAGTCTCCGCCACTTCCAGGTTTAATGAAGGAGATTTCAATCGAAGGTGTAAGGCTAGTTATCACTAATGTTGATAGTCAGATCTATTGTTTTGATAATCGTTGTCCTCATGAAGAATTCAATCTTAGCCTTGGATGCATAAAGAAAAGTTTTGTAAGGTGTGCGCTTCATGGTTATGAGTATAACTTGAGCACTGGCAGATGTTCTGAAAAAGAGATTCCAGAGTTAGTAACCTATCCAGTTAAAGTTAAAGATGAGCTTATTTTTGTCCAAATGAGTGAAGCAAATGAACTCTAAAGAGTTAATGCATTCAATTATTCAAAGGATTGCAACAGGTCCAGAGCTTAGTAAAAGCATTAGCTTGGAGGAGTCAAAGCTGGCGATGGAAGCAATCTTAAGTCATGAGATTGACGAAGTTCAAAGTGCAATATTCTTGATTGCAATGAGAATGAAGCGGGAAACTATGGACGAAAATATTGGCATTTTGATGGCCTTAGTTGGATTAACTAATCAGCAGCAGTCTTCTGTTGATAATCTAGTTGATCTTGGTGACCCTTATAGTGGCTATAACCGATCAGTTCCAATATCTTCATTTTTACCACCACTTCTTGCTGAACTAGGAATTCCATCAGTAATTCATGGTTTAAATTCAGTTTCACCAAAATTTGGTCTGACACATCGACTTATATACCAAGCTTTAGATTTTGATGTTAATTTAAGTACTAGTAGGGCTAAACATCAAATTGAAAATAAATCAATTGGTTGGTCTTATGTTGACCAGAGTCAATATTGCAAACAACTTCACTCTCTTGTTCCACTTAGAAATAAAATTATCAAGAGGACAGTTCTAAATACAGTTGAGTCATTGATAGGTCCAATTAGAGGCAAGAATACTCATGCAGTTTTAGGTTATGTTCACAAACCCTATCCTCCAATTTATGCCTCACTTGCAAAGCACTCTGGATTTTCAAGTAGTCTCTTAATTAGAGGTGTTGAGGGAGGTGTTGTGCCCTCACTTAGGCAAAAAGGGCTCATGTACTCTTATTATGATGGCGCTGAAAAAGACAAAGTTGATATAGATCCTAAGAAAATTGGAGTTACGCAAGAATTTCGGGCTATAGAGATACCAAAAAACTTAGAAGGTGAAACGAAAAAAAGTTCGCTAGCTAAATACGTTGTCGATCTTGGGTCTGAGGCTTTATCAGGAAAAAAAGGAATATTTTATGATGGCTTAGTATACTCAGCAAGCCTAATTCTTTGGCATTTGAAGGATGAAAAAACATTGACTCTAGTCTCTGAAAAAGTCAGAAGTGCTCTTGATTCTTCTAAAGCGATTGAGCGACTGAAGTAATAATAAATAGCCTTACGTTTGATGTTGATTCAACTTTGAATACTCACCTGAAGTTTTTATAAGCTCCGAATGGGTTCCTTGCTCAATGATTTTTCCATCTTTTAAAACAATAATTCGATCAGCATTTTGAATTGTACTTAATCGGTGCGCAATAATAATAGTAGTCCTATCTTGTTGCATTTTATTAATAGCTGATTGAACCAATTTTTCTGTCGCCGAATCTAATGCAGAGGTCGCTTCATCAAGAATCAGTATAGGGCTATCTTTTGCAATAGCTCTTGCTATCGACAGTCTTTGACGTTGACCACCAGAAAGCGTTACACCATCTTCACCAATATCAGAGTCAAATTTCTTATCTAGTTTTTCAATAAACTCAATAGAATTAGAGACTTTAGCTGCATCAATTATTAAATCCATTGACATTGTCTCTTTTTGACCAAACGCAATATTCCCACTAACGGTGTCATTAAATAGACGTACATTCTGATCCACATATGAGAAATTAGATCTATAAGACTCTAACTCAAAAGAAATAATATCTTTTCCATTGATTAATATTTTCCCGCTTGATGGATTATAAAAGCGTGTTAATAAATTAACCATTGTAGTTTTGCCACTACCAGTAGAGCCAACAAAAGCAATGGTTTCTCCTTTTTTGATTGTTAAATTAATGTTAGTTAATGAAGACTTTTCGTTGTCATAAGAAAAACTAACATTATCAAAACATATATCACCAGAAATTGAATCAATTGACTTATTGCTTGGATTACTTTCTGGGTCTTCATCGATTAGGCTAAATACACTTTTTCCAGCTACTATCGCCTGTTGTAGAGGTTTGTTAATATTAATGAGTGTTTTTGCTGGTTTAACAAGCATACCCATTGCTGTAAAGTAAGCTAAAAAGTCGCCTGCACTCATTGCCAAATAAGTCGATGAGAAATAAACAACACAAGCCAAAGATAAGCCTATAAGTGCATTGACAATGGAGGTGTTAAGGCCACCTGCCATATCAACTTTGAACCTTTGCTGTCGTATCGTGTTAATAATACTAAAAAATTTATTAGTTTCACTGTTTTGCGCTTGATATATTTTGATTAGATCATTACCAGAAATATTTTCGTCTAAAAGATGAGTCATTTTCCCCATTGACTCTTGGACTCTAGCAGAGCCTTTTCTAATTCTAGAGGTAGAAAATCTTACAGCCAAATACACGAGTGGAAGAAGAACTAATAGGCTGAGACTCAATAGAAAGCTTTTATAAAATAAGTAACCCGTCAGAATTATTACTGTGAAGGAAGATTTAATAAATTCAAGCCATATAGTTGACGCTGCAGCAGATATTTGTTCAACATCAAAAGTAAGTTTTGATAGTGTTTCTCCCGTAGTATTTTTATCAAAGTAAGATTTTGGAAGTCGAAGTAATTTGGTAAACATATTGACCCTCAAATCCATAATTACTTTATTAGAAATCCAAGAGCTAGCACTGATAGAGATTAGTGCAAATATTGAACTAAGTGCAATGACTGAAAATAAGATAACAGAATAAGAAAAAGCCGCATTATTTGGACGATTAGTGGAAAATAATGTATCAACTATTTGGCCAGTAATTTCAGGTATAGCTGTCTCTAACAAAGTCGCAATAACCATCATTATTGAAGTGAAAGCTAATTTTCCTAAATGATTTTTGAGGTACGGAAAAAGCCTCTTTAAGAATTGTCTATAACCCATCTTCATTTGTTTGTTTGGATGTGCCCATATTCTACACAAATTTGTGTATCATAGCTATTTCAAACTTTGTTAGTTTTACATGACAAAATACATCTTTATAACTGGTGGTGTTGTTTCCTCTCTAGGAAAGGGAATAGCCTCTGCTTCGTTAGCATCAATCCTAGAAACTCGTGGCCTAAATGTCACTCTTCTCAAGTTAGACCCTTATATAAATGTAGACCCCGGGACAATGAGTCCATTCCAGCATGGTGAGGTTTTTGTTACCAATGATGGTGCTGAAACTGATCTAGACTTAGGGCATTATGAGAGATTTGTGAGAACAAAGCTAGGCAAAAAGAATAACTTTACAGCTGGCAGAGTCTATGAAAATGTTATTGAACGAGAAAGAAAAGGGGACTATTTGGGTGCAACTGTTCAAATTATTCCTCACATTACAGATGAGATAAAAAAATTAATGAAAGAGGGGGCTGAAGAGGCTGATATTGCTCTAGTTGAAATTGGCGGTACAGCTGGTGACATTGAATCTTTACCATTCATGGAAGCTATAAGACAGATGAGCCTCGAGTTAGGGCGTGAAAATGCTTTATTTATCCATTTAACGCTTCTTCCTTACATTAAGGTAGCGGGTGAGCTAAAGACGAAGCCGACCCAGCACTCAGTCAAAGAGCTTAGAGGGATAGGAATACAGCCAGACATTCTCATCTGTCGATCAGAACATCAGTTAGAAGATTCAGACCGTAAGAAGATTGCGTTATTTACAAATGTTGCTGAAGATTCAGTATTTATTTCGCTTGACAAAGATACCATTTACAAAGTTCCTGAAGATCTTCATAGCCAAGGTTTAGATGATGTCGTTGTTTCGAAATTGGGACTTAAATGCGCAAAAGCAGATTTGTCAGAATGGAGAAATGTTGTATCGAGATTAGAGAGACCAAATCATAGCGTTGACATTGCAATGGTAGGCAAATATATGGATTTAACCGAATCTTATAAATCCCTTTCAGAGGCACTCATCCATGCCGGTATTCATACTCAAACGAAAGTCAATATCCATTATTTTGACTCTGAAGAGGTTGAAAAAAATGGTGCTGAAAGTTTGAGTAAAATGAGCGCTGTCTTAGTTCCGGGTGGTTTTGGTATAAGAGGAATTGAGGGCAAGATTAAGGCTGTTCAATTTGCTCGTGAGAATAGTATTCCGTTTTTAGGAATTTGTTTAGGTCTTCAAGTTGCTGTCATTGAGTATGCTCGTCATAAAGCCGATATGAAAGGAGCAAATAGTTCTGAGTTTGATGAAAATACGCCTTATCCAGTTATCGGACTTATTACTGAGTGGCAGGATGAAAATGGCAATACTCAGACGAGAGATACTGATTCGGATTTGGGCGGAACTATGAGGCTTGGTGGTCAAGAGTGCACACTTGTTCAAGGGAGTCATTCTCAAAAAATTTATGGATCTCAGAAAGTTACTGAAAGGCATCGCCATAGATATGAAGTTAATAATAAGTTAATATCACAAATTGAAGCGGCTGGACTGACTATATCTGGCAGATCAAATGATGGCTCGCTTGTTGAGATGGTAGAAATTACCGGACACCCTTGGTTTGTTGCCTGCCAATTTCATCCTGAATTTACCTCAACGCCTAGAGATGGCCACCCGCTCTTCGAAAGCTTTATAAATGCTGCAAAGGAAGCGCACAATTTAATACTTTCCTAAATTCTTTGGTCTTTTATTTAATATTGGAATTTTATTAGATGGAAAAAACTGATATTGCTGTTTTGGGCGGTGGAGTTATTGGTCTCTCTGTTGCTCTAAAAATGCTCAACTCAGGAAGAGAGGTTGTTCTTATTGATTCCGAGGAGCCAGGGTCTGGAACGTCTTATGGGAATGCAGGCACAATAGCAGAATATGCAGTTCTTCCGGTTGGCTCACCAGAAGTTATTAAAAGATTACCTTCACTTTTATTTAATAAAAATAGCCCAATAGCAATTAAACGCTCTGAAATTCGCTCGCTCGCTCCCTGGCTGATGAAATTTTTATATCAATCGATGCCAAAGCAGGCTGAAAAAAATGCACAATCGATTGCTAAAATATTAGTGAATGCAAGGCTTCGCTGGGAAGATCTGGCAAGTCAAATAAACGGCAGTTCACTTCTTAATAGCAATGGAAGTATCTATATCTATAAGTCAAAATCAATCTATGATGCTGGCTTAAAAGATATTAATCATAGAAAAACTTTAGGCTTAAATGCGCAAATGTTGAATCCTTCAGAGCTTAACAAGTTGGAGCCCAATATAAATCTAATTGAAGGCGGTGCAGCTTATTTTCCAGACTGTGCGTACATGAGTGATCCTGGAAAAATGATGAAACTATTGTTGAATACCTGTATTGAAAAGGGATGTCCAATTATTAGGCAGACTGCTAAAAATATAGAAAGAACGAATAATGGTATCAAAGTAACTTTAGACGATAAATCAACAATATTATCAAAGCATTTGGTTGTATCTGCTGGTGCTTTTTCTAAGAAGTTTGCAAAACAAGCCGGTGACAACATACCTTTAGATGTTGAGAGGGGATACCATGTCGAATATGATATGAATGAGCCACTCCTCAATAGACCATGCTGTTCTGCTGATGGTGGCTTTTATATGTCTCCAATGTCGGGAAGGTTAAGGGTAGTTGGAACTGTAGAGCTTGGTGGAGTGAGTCCTGAGATCTCTATGGATAGAGTCAACCACCTTGAGAATGGTGCATCAAATTTTTTTCCAAGTTTAGGAAAACCAAGCAGAACATGGCTGGGGTTTAGGCCATCAATACCAGATAGTAAGCCTGTCATTTCAGCTTCCAGAAAAGGCAATGATGTCGTTTATGCTTTTGGTCACGGACACATTGGCCTTACATTGGCTCCAGTGACTGCAGAAATTGTCGAGTCAATAATCACAGGAAAAAAACCACCTATTCCAATTCATGAGTTTTCAGTACAAAGATTTTAAAGATTTAATTTTAATTTTGAACTGAGATTTTATTTCTTTTTGACGAACTTCATGAGTCGTTTCTTCTTTTGAATTTGGCGTACAGATAGAATATTTTTTTTATCTTTAAATGGGTTTTCACCACTTTTATATAGAATTTTAATAGGGGTATTTGTTAATTTAAGAGCTGTAATAAAAAAATTCTTTAAAAAGCGCTCATAACTATTTGGAACGTTTTGAACATGGTTGCCATGAAAGATCAATGTGGGAGGAAAAACGTCAGATTGATTCACAAATTTTAGTCTCATTCTTTTTCCAGCGACTGGAGGAGGTTGGTGCGTGTTGTTAGCCTGTTCTAATATTCGATTTAGAAGTGAGGTTGGAAACCTTCCGCCTGCATTCTCATAGGATTTTTTAATAGGTGAGAATAATTTACCAACACCTGATCCATGGAGTGCAGAAATGAAATGAACTGTAGCGTAATTTACAAAAGATAGTTTTATATCAAGCTTTCTTTTGACTTCACTTTTTTGATATTCATCTAAGCCATCCCATTTGTTAATTACTATTAGTAAGGCTCTTCCTTTGTCAGCTATTAGTCCTAAGAGCGTTGCATCTTGCTCAGTGACCCCTTCGTGGGCATCAAGCACTAAAATAACGACATGCGAGTCATTTATGGCATCTTTAGCTTTAATAATACTAAAAATTTCTACTTTTTCACTAACACTTCTTTTGCGTCTTATACCAGCTGTATCAATTAGTGTGTAGTGCTGACCTTCTCTCTCAAAGGGTATAAAAATTGAATCTCTGGTGGTTCCAGGTAGATCTACCGCCATGACTCTTTCTTCTCCCAAAATACGATTTATCAGGGTTGATTTTCCAACATTAGGCCTGCCTAGGACTGCAACTGCAATTCCTTCTAGTTCAGGTTTGTCGAACTCACCAGTTTTAGGTAGAAGTGGAATTGTTTTATCTATAAGGTCAGCAATGCCTTGATTATGTTCTGCTGAAATAAGTGTGGGGTCACCCAATCCGAGTTCATAAAATTCTGATGCTGAAGTTATATTTAGGCCTTCAGCTTTGTTGCAAACTAAGATAATTTTTTTCTTAAGCTTTCTTAATTGAGCCGAAATATCTAAATCTAATGAGGTGACCCCATCTTTGTTGCTGACAATAAAGTATATGACATCAGACTCATTCAGTGCATTGATTACTTGACTATGAATTCCAGTATCTATGATTGAATCCTCATTAGTCAGGCCACCAGTATCGACAATAGAGCAATAAATGCCATTCTCTAGCTCTATGTTTGCATACTGACGATCTCTAGTTAGTCCTTCAAAATCGGAGACGAGGGCTTGCCTTGAATTACTTAGGCGATTAAATAGTGTCGACTTGCCTACATTAGGCCTGCCAACCAGAGAAATGATAGGGTAGCTCACAATCAGTAACCAGAAGCGTTGTTAACTTAGATCGTCCAGCTTGATCTGAATTAATTGTGTAAGGCTTGAGTTTTCAGTGATATTTTTAATCGCAAGTGCGTAATTTTTTTTGGCCTCATCTATATTCCCAAGATCTAGATACACATCTCCAGTGAGGTTATAAAATAACCCTGAAAAACCCTCAACATTCTCTATATTGAGAACAGATAGAGCTTCTTCATGCTGTCCAAGTTCCAAGTGAAGTGATGCAGCTCGTAAAATTGCTGTCGAAGCAATAACAGAATTTTCTCTTGTCATCAGAGGCTTAATGGAATCTAGCGCTAGAGAATAATTACCAGCATCAAACAAATATTTAACCATCAATAGGGTGCCCTGGTCTGCATAACTGCTCGAAGGGTGGTCTTTAATCAGTTTGTCGTAAGCGCCAACATTGGCTGAGTCTGACGCATAGCTCAAGTATAGCGTTCTTGCATTTAAAGCCTGATTATCTTGATAATCAACATATGAGTTCCAACCAAAGACGCCTGCAAGACCAATAACTGCACCTGCAATAATCTGTTTGCCATTAGCATCCCACCATTTTTTAATCTTGTCGACCTGCTCTTCTTCTGAATCGCTAATTTCTATAAAGTTTTTCATAATATCTCCTGAAGATGGTGAATGATACCCTCAAGTTTAATTGATTGCTGAACTCCTTGACCTTTTAAGGGCTTTATACTAATCAGACCCTCTGATAATTCTTCCTCACCAAGAATCATGGCATAGTCAGCTTCAGATTTATTCGCTTTTTTCATCTGGCTTCTTAGGGTGCCAATGCTTACATCATTAGTAATTGTAATATAAGGGAGCGCTTCAAGAATTTTTTTAGATAGATTCATGGACTCTATGTGGGCGCTTTCTCCAATTGACGAAAAATACAAATGAGGCCTCCTACTAATTAATTGATTAGACTTGTCTTGAATCAGAAGCGCTATTCGCTCTAATCCCATAGCAAAACCAATTGCTGGGGTAGGGTTGCCACCCATTTTTTCTACGAGCCCGTCGTACCTTCCACCACCACATATAGTTCCTTGAGAGCCAAGGTCATTTGAAATCCATTCGAAAACAGTTTGGTTATAGTAGTCTAGCCCTCTAACGAGTTTTGGGTTGATCTTGAATGAAATATTAAGGCTCTCTAAGTATTTTTTTAAAGTCTTAAAGTGATGACTTGAGTCATCGTCAAGATGATCAATCATCTTTGGAGCACCAGAAATTAAACTTTCTAGGTCTTTATTTTTGCTATCTAAAATTCTAAGTGGGTTTGTTTTTAAGCGCCTGAGACTGTCCTCATCTAGTAGATCTTTATTGTCATTAAAGTATCCTGTCAATGTTTTCCTGTAAGAGGCGCGACTTTCTGCAGAGCCGAGAGAGTTGATTTCCAGTTCAGCATCAATCCCTAATATTTTCCACAGAGAGTGAGTCATTGAGATTAACTCAGCATCAATTTTCGCATTAGAAGCTCCAAAAACTTCAGCACCAACCTGGTGGAATTGACGGTACCTTCCCTTTTGAGGTCTCTCATGCCTAAACATAGGGCCATTATAAAAAACTTTTTGAATTCCCTCTCTTGGTAGATTGTGCTCAATCATCATTCTTACAACGCCTGCTGTACCTTCCGGCCTAAGGGTAAGAGAGTCTCCATTATTGTCCTTCCAGGTATACATTTCTTTTTCAACAATATCGGTCACTTCGCCAATGGCCCTTGAAAAAGTTTCTGTACTCTCAACATTTGGAGTTCGGCAGTATCTATAGCCATACGAAAGAAGAAGATTACTAATAGTGCTATCTAAAAAACTCCAGATATTTGAATCTGCAGGAAGAAGGTCATTCATACCACGAATAGCTTGAATTTTTTTTGACATTCGTAATCTTAAAATAAGTAATTAAAAGTATTTTACCAATTAAATCTTGGCTTGAGTCCTTGCAATAACTAAGTTCTAAAAAACTTAACTATTCTTTATACCGCTCGGTACATGTCCTGTAGGGACATATTGAGATGCAGATTCACAATGTTGTTGCTGATCATCAAAAAATATGTCTGCTGCAAACTGTCTAAGAAAAACTCCCTTTTCAAGGCCACCTAAAAAGAATGACTCGTCAATCCGAATGCCCCACTCGCGCATAGTATGAATGACTCTTCTATGCGATGGAGCTGATCTTGCGGTAACCAGAGCTGTTCTTATCGGGTTATCTTCTTCAGGAAATGTGGATTGAATTTTTTGTAAAGACACTAAAAATGACTTAAATGGACCTGCTTTTAGCTCAATTTTTTCAGATAAAATTTCGTTTTCATGGAATGCTTCTAGCCCTTTCTCCTGAAATATTTTTTCAGCTTCGTCAGAGAAGATGACTGCATCACCATCAAAAGCGATCCTTAACTGGGAGGGGTGACTATTATTAGATTTAGATTCTACGATGGAGGCTGCGGCGTATCCTGATTGGAGTGCTTTCTGCACATCATTGTAGTTACTTGATAAAAATAAATCAGCCTCAAAAGCTCCTACAAAGGGGTGTGTGCTTTCGCCACGTGTAAACGCAGCCCTTGAAATATTAAGACCATAGTGTTCAATTGAGTTAAATATTCTAAGGCCTGTATCTGCACTATTTCTGGACAGAAGGATGACATCAATTGGTGTTTTTTTACTATTAAGTTTTAATAATTTTTTAACAAGAGTATAGCCAACACCTGGCTCTAAAATGACTTGCTCGTTTTCTTGTTGATGTTTGGCGTAAGCCTCAATTCCCTCTTCTTTAAATATCTTGTGAGATTGATCAAGATTGAATAACGCTCTCGATGATATTGCAATAACTAATTTAGTATCTTCAGATTTTAATTTTTTGTTATCCACTCTGCTCCGTTGTACTTATTTAAACAGTAATCAAGCCATCTTAGCATGAATAGGTTTATCTCAAGTTGAAAGGACAAATCACTACAATTGTTGATTAAGGGGTGACTAGAATTTATTCTTGTTTCTTTGCATATTGATTGAACCTCTAAAAGCTTTGCATCAAAATAAATTTTAAAACGAATATCAGGACGATTGATAACCTTGTCCATAGATTTAATCTTGTGTGTCAGTGTATATGTCCCAGTATAGGGAGACTTTTCATGACAGATTAGGAAGAGGTCATTTGATGTGCTTTTCACTCCAATCGTATCTTGATTAATAGAAGCAAGAAGTGGAATAAGTCTTGAGATTTTAATAAAATTAAGTTCAAAAATCTCGAATAGATTCTTGTAAGTTACCCTCTGTTGGTTGTATATGAGTTTGGTTTGGATCTGGTCATTCATCATTATATAAACACTTAGATTATTGACTAACAAGGTTCATAATAAATCTGTTTGCATTTTCTGGAACTCTAAAAATCACCCTGATCAAAATTTGATATATTATTGATATATGAAGCATCCATTTGCTCATCACTCACGCCCTGGAATCTGTCTTCAAAGGCTAAATCTTCAAACCTTGAATATTGACCTACAAAGGCTAGCTTGACATTTCCAGTGGCTCCGTTTCTATGCTTAGCAATTCTTAGGTCTGCCTTTCCTACTTCTTCTGGATTCGTGTACGCATCATCATGATAAACCTCATCCCTATATATAAATCCAATAATGTCAGCATCCTGCTCGATAGATCCCGACTCTCTAAGGTCAGCCATCTGAGGAATTCTTCCTTTTCCAGTTTTAGCTCGAGACTCAACACCACGATTAAGCTGCGATAAAGCTATTACTGGGACATTAATTTCTTTTGCAAGAGCCTTTAAAGAGCGAGAAATTTCTGAAATTTCTTGAACACGGTTCTCAGACTTACCATGTACTGTCATGAGTTGTAAATAATCCACCATGATTAGACCTAGGTCTGGGTATCTTCTTTTAAGTCTTCTACACTTTGCCCTGATTTCAGTAGGCGTTATTGAAGGCGTTTCATCAATTAGAATTGTATTTTCTTCAAAGGCTCTGACTGCGTGATTGAAGCTATTCCAATCAATCTCTGACATGTCACCGTCACGGAGCTTACTGGAGTCAATTCTTCCAAATGATGATATCATTCGAATGACTAATTGCTCGGTTGGCATTTCTAAACTGAATACGGCTACAGGTGTAGAATTATGAATCGCTACATGCTCAACAATATTCATTGATAGAGCCGTTTTACCCATACTGGGTCTTCCAGCAATAATGATAAGGTCTCCATCCTGAAGACCTGAAGTCAATTTGTCGAATTCAGAAAATCCAGTTTCAGCGCCCTTGTATCCTTTTAATTCTTGCATCTCATGAACGCGGTTCACTACATCTTTGATGATATCTTTTACATTGGTGATTTCTTGTTTATTGCGACTGACTTGTTCTGCAATTTCAAAGATTTTTCTTTCAGACAAATCAAGAAGTTCATTAACTTCAATATCTTTTGGATTAAAGGCAGTGTCAGCCATTTCCTTTCCAATCTTTATGAGCTGTCTATAGATTGAGAGCTCACGAACATGTTTAGCATACGCCTCAATATTTGAAACGCTAGGGGTATTTTCAGCTATCTGAGCCAAGTAGGCAAAGCCTCCTATTGAGTCTTCGTCATGAGTTTTAATGACCTGTTCTTTGACTGTCAGAATGTCCGCCGGCTTGTCGTGCTCTAGAAGCGTAACGATTGCATCATAGATGATGCGGTGAGAGGTTTGATAGAAGTCATCAGAACTAAGAATGCTAACAACATTATCCCAAGATTCATTGTGAAGAAGCAGACCTCCAAGGACAGACTGCTCAGAGTCTATAGAGTTTGGCGGTAATTTTGGGTTGTCAATATCCATTGCCACATTTTAGAAAAATAAAAAGCCCTCAATGAGGGCTTTTTATTTTAACTCACTTAAGTGAATTGGATTAACTTATTCTGTTTCAGTAGCAGCAACAACAATAATTTTTACTGGCACTACAACCTCAGCGTAAAGAGAGACTGTAACTTCATATTCACCAGTATTTCTGATTGCTTCAGGCATATTAATGTCACGTTTTTCAATCTCAAAACCTTGCTCAAGAAGATTAGCAGCAATTTCTGTCGTGCTGACAGAGCCATAAAGTTTTCCTTCTTCTCCGGCATTAGCGGAGATTGTACAAACAACATCCTTCATCGCTAATTCTTTTGCTTCAGCATCTGATAACGCAGCAACTTCCTTAGCTTCAAGTTCTGCACGGATTGTTTCAAAAATAGCCATGTTAGCTTTGTTGGCTGGCTTTGCTTTTCCTTGAGGTATTAGGTAGTTACGAGCATAGCCTGACTTAACGTTTGCTATGTCACCAAGGTTACCTAGTTTTTCATTTTTTTCTAATAAAATTACTTGCATAAGGTCTCCTATTTTTTGTGTTTATCGGTGTAAGGGATTAGCGCCAAGAATCTAGCTCTTTTAATCGCAGTCGTCAATTGTCTTTGAAACTTTGCACAAGTACCAGTGATTCTTGATGGTGTAATTTTTCCACTTTCATCAATGTTTTTAAGTAGTGTTTCGACGTCCTTGTAGTCGATCTCTTTAACGCCTGCTTTTGTAAAACGACAAAAACGGTTTACAGGGATTTGAAATTTACGTCTTTTGTTAACTTGTTTTTTAGCCATTACAGTCTCCTATTTCTTTTCTGAGTCTTGATCTTTGGCCTTGTCCTTGCCTTGATCTTTAACTTTGTCTTTGTCTTTGTCAGCCTCTGCAACCATAATTGATGGTTCGGTGATAGCCTCTGACTTAGAAATGATTAGATTCCTTAGAATGGCATCGTTGAAGCGAAAGTTATAGTTTAATTTATCAAGTGTGTCTTTGTCACACTCAACATTCATCATTAAGTAATGTGCTTTATAAATTTTGTTGATTGGATAGGCTAGGTGTTTGCGACCCCAGTCCTCGTCTCTGTGAACAATACCTTTACCTGAGGTGATTAGCTCTTTGTACTTCTCAATCATTGTTGTAACCTGAGAACTTTGATCAGGGTGAACAATGAGAGTTATTTCATAATGTCTCATTAACATCTCCTTATGGATTAAAAAAAGCTTGCCAACAGGCGCTGGTCAAGCAAGGAAGTGGGTATTTTATACTAGTTATTCTATACTTATCAATTATTTGCTCTTCTTGTCGTATTATGATGAACATTAATATAAACTTTGATTTATGATATCCAAGCTAGAAGTCTGTATCGATAGCATATCTGGTCTTGAGGCCTGTATCAAAGGAAAAGCAGACCGTATTGAGCTCTGCAGTTCATTAGAGTGTGGCGGTTTGACGCCATCGGACGAATTGATGAAGCTTGCTTCAGAAGCCAATATACCTTCCAGAGTAATGATTCGACCCAAAAAAGGCAGTTTCGTTTATTCTCCTGAGGACCTGAATCAAATGTTTGATGATATCGACAAAGCTCGATCTTATAATTTGGATGGTGTTGTATTTGGCGCAACGCTTTTGAATGGTGAACTTGATCAAGTGTTTTTAGATGAATTAATGAGTCATAGTTATGGCTTTAAGAAAACTTTGCATCGAGCCGTAGACACTATCCCAAATACTATTGAAGCAGTTGAGGTTGCAATTAATCTAGGTTTTGATACGATTTTGTCATCTGGCGGCTTTCAGACTGCCGTTGAAGGTTTGGCAGTTTTGAAAGTTATGAAAAAAAGAGCGTCTGGGAGAATTGAGATAATGCCAGGCTCAGGCATCAACCTTCAAAACATAGGTGAAATTCTCTCTGATTGTGATTTTGCTTGGTTGCACTCTTCTTGCTCGATTCTTAGACAAGGTAACAAAATAACTGATACTCAAACTATGAAAGATATAAAAAATGCAATCAATTTATAGATTTTGGATAAAGAGACTATTTTTAATAGTTATATTCATCTTTACAGTTTATTTGTTCTATCTAAATAACATAGTCAAGTCTCAGTTTTCAGCTGAGATAAAAGTCTCAAAAAATGTCACTCAGCTCAACTACTCTTTTGATGATTATCCACGAGAGTTTGTTAATATACTTCTTTTAGTGGAAGACCAATCCTATTTCCATCATCATGGTGTTGACTTTAAAGAAATTGCAAGAGTTATTTATGGGTATTTATTTGATGATAAGGCGCTTAGAGGTGCAAGTACAATTACCCAGCAGTTAATTAAAAATACTCTTTTATCTCGAGAAAAAACCTTTTCCAGAAAATCTGAAGAGGCTTTAATGTCTATACTTCTAGAGTTATCTTACGATAAAGAATTTATTCTTGAGAGGTATATGAATACGGTATATTTAGCCCAAAAAGGAGATATGGCTTACCATGGCTTTGGCAGTGGGAGTTATTTCTACTTTAACAAAGATATTAAAGATTTGAGTTTAGTGGAGATGGCAACACTTGTTGCCTTACTTAAAGGGCCCTCTTACTATAATCCTATCAACTATCCTGATAGACTTGATAGGCGCGTTAAGATGATTTTGACGATGCATGAAAACTACAAAAAAATATATTGATGAATTTGCTTGCGATAGATACCTGTACTGAAATTGCATCGGTCACTTTAATGACTTCTGAGTCTAGAGTGAGTCGTGTATTAACTGGTGTTCAAAAAAGTTCTGGCCATATTCTTAAACTCTGTGATGAGGTCTTTCATGAGGCAGGAAAACAATTAAAGGATGTTGACTCAATTATTTATACTAAAGGTCCTGGCGCATTTACAGGTGTAAGAATGTGTGTGGGTGTTGTTCAAGGGCTATCAATGTCCTGTAATATTCCAACGATGGGGTTTTCGACACTTGAGTTGCTTGGATATAGAGCTTCGCAAGTTCTTAAATCTGAAAAAATAGCTGTAGCCCTTGATGCAAGAATGGGAGAGGTTTATTGGGCTGTCTACAATCAAGGAGAAATCAGTAAATTACGAATTTGTAATCCTAGTGATGTGGACACTCTTGATGCCAATTTCATTGGTGTGGGTACAGGCTGGGATGCCTATGCTGATATGCTTAGTGTTGCCTCAAGTGTGACTGAAACTGATCTCTCAATTTTTCCGGAATCATCTAGTTTAATAGATTTGGCATTAGAGTCATTCAGTCGGGGGGAAAGTGCCAATTTTGAGCTACCTCAACCAATCTATTTACGAAACAATGTGGCTCAAAAATCATTAAAATAAATCTCTTTTTTTGTAACTGCATTTATTTATGTGGAAATGGATCCAAAGGCAGGCCTCTCCTAAAGTTTTTTTTGAGACCTGTTCTAGGCTTACACCGTGGTTTTTTTGGCCTTTTATCAGTCTATTGTTGATTGGTTTGTACTGGTCTCTCGTTATATCACCCGCTGATTACCAGCAGGGAGATGGGTATAGAATAATATTCATCCATGTGCCAAGCGCTATCTTGTCGATGATGATTTATGCAATTATGGCAATTGCAGGGGGTATTGGACTCATTTGGCAAATTAAAATGGCTGAAGTTGTGGCAAAGGTTTCAGCGCCGATTGGTGCAGGCTTTACAATTATAGCTTTGGCCACTGGGGCAATTTGGGGTAAGCCAATGTGGGGAGCATGGTGGGTATGGGATGCGAGATTAACCTCTGAGCTTATATTATTATTTTTATACTTAGCTTACATGTCCCTAAATAGTGCCTTTGATAATCCACGAACTGCTGCAAAGTCAAGCTCTATACTTGCTATCGTTGGTTTAATTAATTTGCCAATTATTCATTACTCAGTTAAGTGGTGGAATACCCTTCACCAAGGTTATTCAGTTGGGACCGGTGGTTTAAAAGATCCAGATATGCAAATTGCTCTTGGGATAATGTTTTTAGCGTCAATTTTTCTTTATGTACTGCTTGTGTCAATTAAAGCAAGAACAGAGGTTTTGATTCGTGAGCAAAATTCACGCTGGGTCAAAGAGGAAGTAGTTGGAGTAGAATTATGACTATGGTTGAGTATTTTTCTTTTTTACCTTATGGAAAGTATGCATTTTATGTTTGGCTAGCATATGGCGTTTCTGCCATAACAGTTATAGCTCTTTTTATCAATGCCAAGAGAAATCACACAAGGACTGTTCTGTCACTCAAGAATAAATTTTCAATTAATCAATGACTAAACGACAAAACCGAATGATACTGGTTGGGCTTTTAGTGTCTGGCGTTTTCTTGGCAGGCTATTTAGGAATTAAGGCTTTCAGTGAGAACTTGTTATACTTTTATACGCCTTCTGATATTGTTGACGGAAAGGCTCCAGCAAATAAGAGTTTTAGGGTGGGTGGTCTTGTTGAGACCGATAGTTTAGTCAGGGAAGGTATGCTAGTTACCTTTATGGTTACAGATAACATTAAATCAATTAAAGTGACCTATGAGGGTATATTGCCAGACCTTTTTAGGGAAGGTCAAGGCGTTGTAGCCTCAGGAACAGTGCTAAATAAATGTGTAGGATTGACCTGTACAAATACTTTTATTGCTTCAGAGGTTTTAGCGAAGCACGATGAGAATTATATGCCTCCAGAGGTCGCTGCTGCTTTAGAGGCCTCAAGTCAAGAATAATGAGAAAAATAATACCTTTAGTTATATTTATTATTATTGGAATTTTTTTATTCTTAAGTCTTAATTCAAATCCTAATAAACTCCCATCACCCTTAGTGGGAAAAATGATTCCAGAGCTCGAGGGAAAAGACTTCTTCACGAATGAAAGCATTAAATTAAATGATTTAATGGAAAATCAGATGACTCTTGTGAATGTTTGGGCGTCTTGGTGTGTTACCTGCAGGAAGGAGCATCCAATGATTATGAACATAGCTAACAATGAAAGTTTACAGTTAATTGGTATTAACTATAAGGATCAGAAAAATGACGGTCAGAAGTATCTAGAAATTATGGGCAACCCTTTTGATGAGATTATTTTTGATCCAGATGGAAGAATTGGAATGGAGCTTGGCGTCTATGCAACCCCAGAAACTTTTTTAATCGATAAGGAGGGATTAGTACTCTATAAACATATTGGAGAAATAACCCCTGAAGTCTGGAATCAAAATTTCTTAGTTCTTTTAAAAACATTATAAAATTATATTTTTTCAGGGCTTTTTTATCTTAATTATATTTTTTCAATTATTACTGAATGTCGCTTGACATAAGGGTTTATAAATGGATAATCAAAAATAACCTATCAAATATATTGTGTAGGTTCTGCATAAATTCTTTTCAAATTTAAGGAGTAACAAATGAATAAATCAGATTTAGTTTCAGCTATTGCTGACAACTCAGGTCTTTCTAAAGCAGATGCTGCTCGTGCTTTAGAAGCAACAACAAGTGCAATCTCTGGCGCATTGGCAAGTGGTGATTCAGTAGCCATTACTGGTTTCGGAAGTTTTTTAGTTAGAGCGCGTGCAGCTCGCACTGGCCGTAACCCGCAAACAGGTGCCGCAATTCAAATTTCAGCATCAAATGCACCTGCATTTAAAGCAGGAAAATTATTAAAAGAATCTGTTAACTAATCAGATTTTTTCGAAGTATAATATGCCCGTTTCCTGATTCGATTCGGGCATTTTTTTTTGGGCGCTTAGCTCAGTTGGGAGAGCATCGCCCTTACAAGGCGAGGGTCACAAGTTCAAGTCTTGTAGCGCCCACCAAGAAACTTGGAGCGGTAGTTCAGTTGGTTAGAACGCCTGCCTGTCACGCAGGAGGTCGCGGGTTCGACCCCCGTCCGCTCCGCCAATCTACTAGTTCTAACCTAGTTTAATCCAGTTTAATATAGTTCAATGCCCTTGATATAAAAGGGCTAGAACAGTTTAATTCAATTTCTTTGAGTTTCTTCTAGTTCCTAAAGTTTGATTATAAATGTATAAAGTTTCATACTTTGTACATATTTACTGTCTTGCTATGTACATTTTTATTAATATTATGTTAGTCATAGCTCATACTGACATATAATCTAAGTGTGAGAAAAATATATATATTTATCCTGTTATGCATATCTTTTTCAGGCTTTACTGAGGTGAGATGTGGTGGAGATTTATGGACAGTACAAATATCTGTTACACCAATAGACAATCACCAAGTCATTATTACCAAACATGCTTGCACCAAAGGCGGTGAGTTCATTGATGGACAGTTTTATGAAGATGGAAAGCCTTCAAAAGCTAGAGAAGATTACAATGTAGGATACTCATTCTCTGGACAAGTCATTGACGGCAATAATCATATTGTTGAAGATTTTATTGGAGGTGGAGATGAATTAAGCATTGTGGATGCGCCCGAAGGCTTTCCATTTCTTACGTTCTTAAGCTCATTTTACGCAGCTAATTATTCTCATACTTATCTATTGTATTCAACATTTCCAACTTTTAAAAAAATTGCAGAGATAAGAGATCCATTGAATATGTGGCAAGCAAATAATAAAAAAGGGAGCGAAAGGATAATTGATGGTTATTACATAAATAGTAATGGAAGTTTCTTGATTGATAGATTAACTACTGAGCATAATGAAGCTGGAGTATGGCCTCCAAAATACGATCTTGAAACTATTAAAATTGATGAGAGCGGGGTAATATCTTTGGGGATAAGAGACTTTGATATTGAAAATTATAAGAGACTAGAATAAGGAAATCAGCAATTTTTTTTTAAATAAAGGAGAAACTAATGGGTTGTCAGTATTGTAAAACAGGAATAAAACTAAAGTATAAGTGCACTAATTGTGGCACAGTTTGGTGCAATAATGGAATCTGCAATGGATCATCAGGCAAAAAACAAATAAGCAGATCTCCAAATGCGCTCTGTCAAACGTGCCATAAAAAAGGAATTCAAAAAATTTAGAATTAAAGCAGGTTTTTAATTATCTAATTTTTTGTTTAATATCTTTAAGTAAACGTTTGTTTTCATCGAGCAAGCGTTCAGTCCTTTTTTGAAAATTATTACTGTCTTTTAAAAGACTTTTGACAGTATTATTTACATCTGAAATTTTTCTCTCTAACGAATCAATTTTATCATCTGCTTTTTTAAGTAAATAAGCAGAGCCGAGAAGGGCAGCTAATTTATCATTTTCGCTCATAATTATCCTTTCATTGAAAAGTAGCTCAAATATACCTCTTTTTTTACCTGTTTAATCAGATAAGTAGTATTATTTGATTTATATTAATTATTAAGGAGAATGTTATGAGTGTTAGCAAGATTGACGACACCAGGAAGCAGGGAATGAAGATTCTAATAATATTGGCTGTAGTTGGTATTGTTGTATTTTTTGGATACGGCCCTTTATTTGACCTTGTAGGCGGAGGTATACCAGGCAGAGTTCTTGGAGCAACTTTTGGCTCAATTTTTGCTATTTTGATGACAATGTTCCTTTTAAATAAGCAAACTGAAATTGAACAAGAGAGCAAGAAAAGTGAGAGAGTTTTTGATGAAAAGGTGCACTTGTACAAAAATATTTTAGAAAGTGCAAAAAATATGTTGGAGGATAATCAGCTTGATTCTAAAGAGATGCTAGCATTACCATTTACGCTCATACAAATGCAAATGGTTGGCGGAGATGAGGCAATCAAACTATACACTGCATTTTTTGAAAAGATAAATGATATTTATGAAGCAGATGAAAATGAAGTTGTAAAAATACCAGAATCACAAGCGCAAGAAGTTTTCTCACTACTAAGTAGGTTTTCGGTTCAATGTAGAGTAGATCTTGGAATCTCTGATACACCTATTGATGAGAGCATTTTTGCTAGAGCAATCACAGCACTTGAGCAGTCAAATGATGCAGTCAAAGGAAAGCGAGATACATCTAAATATACTTTCAAAGGTAAGGCATTTGCTAAAGGTAGGCTGGTTCATGCAGTGGTCCAGGACTTTGTAGCAAAAAATCCAAACACTACTTTTGATGATCTTAAAAAAGCATTCCCTGATGAGTGGCATGCTGACAAACCCAATCAACGGAATCGTGCTGTTTTTGTCAGACTAAGTGATGCTGATCAGCTGTTTAAAGATAAAGGACACAGAAGGCACTTTTTCAAAGAGGGAGAGGCCATACAATTATCTGATGAAATTATCGCGGTCTCAAATCAATGGGGAATTGGCAATATAGGAAATTTCGTTGATGGGGCAAATCAAAGTCATAATTCTGAAATTTCCAAATAATTATTATGAGGAGTAATGCTTTTGATGAAAAAACGATTCATAAGCTTAAGGCTTATGTTTATGCATTATTTGATCCACTAGAAGATAGGCCTTTTTATATCGGCAAGGGAAGAGGCAATAGGGTTTTTCAGCATGTAGAAGGAGCGATTCTAGAGGATAAAGAAAGCAATAAATATGAGAAGATTAGAGACATAAGAGCAAGGACTCAAAATAACAGAGTAAAGCATACTGTAATTCGTCATGGGATGAGCGATGAGGTTGCCTTTGAGGTAGAGTCTGCTCTAATTGATTTGGCCAATAGAACTGGTGCTAATCTAACAAATGAGGTTACTGGGCACAATAGTATTGAAAATGGCATGATGAGTACTGATGATATTTTAAGAAAGTACAATGCGCAGCCATTAAACGAGTTACTTCATAGTGTTGTAATTATTAATATTAATAAGAAATACAAATTAGTTCGAGACGAGGCTTTAAAAGTAAATACAAAGTATTTTGGAAAAGATTTAATTTATGAATCAGTCAAACAGGCTTGGGTTATTGGCAAAAGAAGAGATACTGTTGAATATGTATTGGCTGAATATAAAGGAATAATTGTTGAAGTTTATGAAGTTATTGAAATAAATAATAATGGCAAACTTGAGAAATGGTATTCAGTCCCAGGATATAAAAATAGATGGGGATTTCATGGAAGAAGAGCAATAGATCGAGTTAGGGTAAATTACATAAATAAATCAATTTCACATCATAAGAAAAGAGGCGCCGCTAACCCGGTTAAGTACAGCCTATAAATTAATGAAGCGAACTATATTTTCATTAATAGTATTTCAATTCCTATTTCTTAATTCCTATTTAAATCAAGCTAATGCTGAAGTTAATCTAGATCCAAAAAGATCCCTATCTAATTTAAGTGATGCACATATATGTAGTTGGTTTGATCTAAAAAATGTACCTGATCAATATATATATGAAGCTACAAAAAGAAACTTAAGCTGCAACGGAAAGGTATTAATTAACCCTTCAAATAATATCAAGATTCCTACAAATGCTTATAAGTCTGGAAACACTTGGTATTGTAAGAGTGGTTATCAAAAATCAGGAAATTTCTGTAATAAAATAGCTTCGAATACTAAAAAATCTGATAGTCAAGATAACTTTGGTTATATTTTCGCTCTTTTCCTACTAATAATTTTTATCCTTATTATTTCTAGTCCAAAAAATTCTAATAAAAAATGTGCTTGGTGTAATAATTCAAAAATTAAATTCATTAAAGGTTCAGAACAAGAATGGTTTTGGCAATACTCAAATAAAGATGGCTCAAGAGACAAAAGACGAAAAGACAACTACCAACAAGCGAAATTTAAAAGTAAATTTCAATGCCAAAAGTGCAATGCAACAACAGGTTTTCTTCATGAGGAAAGCCAGCAACCAGGTTCTAATGCCAAAATTATAAAAAGAAAGCTTTTACAAAGAGGAACTGGTGAAAGAAAAGGCACAAATTATGAATAAGTGCATAAATGTACAAAGTATGTACATAGTAGTTTTATAGAATTGTTTAAATGCTTTTATATAAGGGCTAATCGTTTGTTGTCGTGCGTCCGTCCGCTCCGCCATATTACCTAGTTTGAATTTGAGATTAACTCTTCCGCAAAGGTATTAATTTCTGATCGATTATCTCTCACTATGCTCTCACCCAGGGAAATGAGATAGTCCAAATAATCTTTATCGGTATTGTCCATGCTGCTATTTTGGTTGTCGTCAAAGGTGCTATCGAGTCTAAGATAATTGGATTGGTTACCATAAACAGCATTCAGTTGATAGTCAGAAGCAGAGGATACTGCATTAGAGGTCAAGTATGAGCCTTGATAGAGCCATTCAGCTGCTCCCCAATTTGCTGTCACTTTGCAATCTAGATTTGTCGTTTTTCTTCCTGTACCAAGTGAAAGCATCATCGTATCTTTTGCATGCAACTTAGAGTTATGATAACGAAATTCAGCATAAGCTGAGAGTGCTGGATTATTTGCAAAGACTCCACCATCTATAAAACAGCGATGCTCTTGATCGTTAACAGTAGAAATTTGAGATGGAGGGAAAAAAGTTAATGCTGAAGTGGCTCCTCTTAATAGATCTTTCACATAGTAATTGTGTCTCGGACTTGTTAGTGCTTTTTGTTGACGAAAAAAATAGTTTTTGCCTCTTGATAAATCATAAACTGGAATTAGAGAAGGTTTTAAGAGATCTTTCAGTTCTGATTTTCCAAAGTACTTCTCAAAAACAGATTCTAAGCCTTCAGGGTCGTATTTTACGTTTACTATTCCTGAGACAGATTTGATCTCTTGAAAAAGAGAAGAGTTGAAAATAATTTGACCATTATTTAAATAAAGATCAAGAATTTCTTCAGAGCTGTATTTTGGACGATTGTGGTTATCAGGGGATAGGAGGCCAGCGATGATTATGGCGCCAGTGCTAGCGCCTGAAAATAGATCAAAATAATCATGAATCCTTGAGCTTGGATTATTAGAAAGATCTTGAAGAAGTTTTTCGAGATGCAACAAAACTACGGCAGGAACAATGCCTTTAATGCCGCCTCCATCTATAGATAAAATTCTAGTCCTACTCATTTAAATTTATTATATTTGAAATAATTAAATAATATCCTTGCATTTGCTGAATTAGGCGAAGAACTTCTTCAGCATATTTCTTAAGATTGTAAATATTAAGGTGTTTCAGTACAATTATGCTTTATTATCTCAAACCTCACAAACGCATGAAAGACTCACCAATTAGCTCGACAGTCGATTTTGAAAAGGATGGCGTTCAGCATGGCTTTCTAAAGCTGCCGCACTCTCATGATAAATCTGCCTGGGGCTCAATAGTTATTCCAGTTACTGTAGCTAAAAATGGGACTGGCCCTACAATTCTTTTTACAGGCGCAAACCACGGCGATGAGTACGAGGGCCCTGTGGCACTATTTGACTTAGCAAATAAAATAAATTCTGAAGACATTAAAGGTAGGGTTATTATCATCCCTGGAATGAATTATCCAGCCTTTCAAGCTGGAAAAAGAACATCGCCCATTGATGGTGGTAATATGAATCGAGTTTTCCCTGGGAATCCAGAGGGGACCTTTACTGAAAAAATTGCCGATTACTTTAACCGAACTCTTTTGCCACTTGCTGATTTTGTAGTTGACTTTCATTCTGGAGGAAAGACATTAGATTTTTTGCCATTTTGTTGTGCTCATATTCTAGATGATAAAGAGCAACAGTCAAAATGCATTGACGCAATGAAGGCTTTTAACGCACCTCATTCGGTGATGCTTCTGGAGATAGATGCTGTCAATATGTATGACACTGCTGCTGAAAATATGGGAAAGGTATTTATTAGTACAGAGCTTGGCGGTGGCGGATCGACAATGGCTTATACAGTTGAAATTGCAAAGAAAGGAATCCGTAATATTCTTCGTCATGCAGGCATTACTCAAGGGGAGCTTGAAGTAGCGGATACCCTAAGTTTAGATATGCCTGATGAGCGATGTTACATCTTTAGTGAAACTTCAGGACTAGTAGAGCACTGCGTAGATCTTGGCGATGATGTTCAGGCAGGACAACTAGTTGCTAAAGTTCACAACATAGAGAGAACAGGAGAAGCTCCTGTTGAATATTTCGCTGGGATTGATGGTATTTATACTGGAAGACACTTTCCAGGATTAGTGGTCAACGGTGATTTTCTGGGTGTTGTTGCGATTCCAGTGTAGCTTTATAGTGAGTTATTGCCTTTATATTAGGAGAGAAAATGAATGCTTTATTTGCATCAGATAATGTGACGAGTGCATGCCCTGAGGTGATGGATGCTGTCATTGAGGCTAATTCTGGCATTTCAGAATCATATGGTGACGATGAATGGTCGTCTAGATTGAAAAAAAAATTATCAGAAGTTTTTGAAACTGATGTCGAGGTTTTTTTAGCAGTGTCTGGGACGGCTTCAAATGCACTAGCCTTATCGGCATTAGCGCCCGTTTATGGAAGAATATATTGCCATGAGTTGTCTCATATTAATACAGATGAGTGCGGAGCACCAGAGCTGTTTACTGGTGGCGCTAAACTCAATCCAATGAGAAGCAGTAATGGAAGAATTCAGGCTAAAGAGCTTGCTGATAGTATAAGGGGTTCTGGAAATGTTCATGTGACTCAACCTTCAGTTGTGAGTATCACTCAATCCTGTGAAACAGGAACTATTTATCAATTAGATGAGATACGTGAAATATCAATAATTGCCCATAATCATAAAATGAGCGTTCACATGGATGGTGCGCGTTTTGCTAATGCACTCGTATCTCTAGATGTTAGTCCTGCAGAGATGACATGGAAATCGGGAGTTGATGTTCTAACTTTAGGTGGCACCAAAAATGGCTGTCTCGCTGCTGAAGCAATCATATTTTTTAAACCTGAGATGGTTGGACATTTTCCATTCCTTCATAAGAGATCTGGTCAGCTACTCTCAAAAATGCGTTTCATTTCATCTCAGTTAAATGCTTATGTCTCAGATGATCTGTGGATTCGAAATGCTAGCCATGCAAATGCTATGGCAAAGATATTAAGTGAGGGCTTAAATGCCTTCTCAAATATTGATTTAGCCTATCCAACTGAGTCTAATGAAGTTTTTGTTCACCTTTCACGGGATGTTATTGATTATTTAAATAATTCTGGTTATGACATCAATGAAGAGGAGCTAGATGGAAAGGCTGTTCGATTTGTAACTGCATGGAATACTGATCGAAATGATATTAACAATCTTTTAGATAAATTGTCACAAAAATATGGGTAAGTTTTAAGGTACAAAAACTTTTATAGATGAAGTACATAGCCTTGTATAATGCTTCACAAAGCAAATGGTAAGATCTGCATTGATATAAGATCCCTTTAGCTAGAAAAAAAATAAATCAAGCGTTAATATTTAACTCTTGATAGGTATCTCAAATTTGAATTTGAGTTAATTGAAATTGGTTGATGCCCAAAAGTATCAACACCATTGGTATAAATATTAATATGTTAAGTGCAATAAGAAATAAATCAAAAGGTTGGGTCGCGTATCTCATAGTCGGTTTAATAACAGTTCCATTTGCTTTGTTTGGAATTCAAGATTATGTCAGTCGTTCAGCAAATAACTCTATTGCAACGGTTGATGGAGAGGATATTGATATTAATGTTTATTACCAGGAATTAAACACACAGCAACGTAACCTGCAACAACAATTGGGCGCTGCTTATACTCAAGAGATTGATAATGCGATTAAGCAGAGCCTTTTAGATTCAATGATTAATGAGAAGTTGATTGAAAATTATGCTAACTCATTAGATATTGTCACCCTAGATAATGAGGTTAAATCGGTTATTGAATTAAATCAAGCATTCTTGGTTGATGGTGAATTTTCACAAGATCGTTATGCGCAGCTGTTAAGGCTAAATAGTTATACGCCTGCTGGATATGAGTTAGCTCAATCAAAGGCATTGACGCGCGATCAAATTAAACGAAACCTAAGCGGCTCTGCTTTCATGTCATCGACTCAAATTAAGCAGCTTAATAATCTTGCATCTCAGCAAAGAGAAGTGTCATATATTGCACTTAATACAAATAATTATGTGGATCAAGTCAGTGTTTCTAAGGATCAAATTTCAGACTACTTTAATGAGAACAAGTCAATCTTCATTGAAGGTCAGAAAGTTAAGGTGGATTTTGTTGAGCTTACATTAGATGCCATGGATGAGCCAGAAAGCCCAAGTGATGATGATCTTCAAAATCTTTATGATGAAAACGCTGAGCTTTATACAAACCCTGAAAGAAGAAGAGCGCAACATATCCTAGTTGAGAGTGAAGAATTAGCTGATGACTTATTAGAAAAGATCAAACAGGGCGCTGACTTTACAGAGCTCGCTAAAGCCAACTCAGAAGACAGCTCTTCAAGTGAAGAGGGTGGCGATCTTGGATTTTTTGAAAGAGAGTTAATGGGCGCAGAGTTTGATGAAGCTGCATTTGCTATGAGTATCGGTGATGTCAGTGAGGTTGTTTCAACTGAGTATGGTTATTTTCATATCATAAAGCTTACGGATATTGAAGCTGAAACGATGCAAGCTTTTGATGAAGTTGAGGAACAATTAGCTGCACTTTATATTAAAAATGCGAAAGAGAAAATACTCTTTGGTTCTCTTGAGGAGTTCATTAACCTGTCCTATGAAGAGTCTTTAGATATGGTGGCAGATCAGTTTGGGCTTGAGCTTCAAACGAGTGACTATTTTGCTAATGGTAGCAGTCAATATGATCAAAAATTTGTTGCTTCTGCTTTTAGTCCTGCAGTTATAGATGAGGGTGAAAATTCTGAAGTTATGGAGATCAATTCTGAAAAATTTGTTGTTTTGGCTTTATCTGATATACAGCCAGAGCGTGAGAGAGATTTAAGTGAGGTTGAAGGTCAAATTGAGTCTGCTCTTAAGACAGCTGCTGCAAAAGAAGTGATTGAAGACATTGCTGAAAGTATTGCTTCTGCTCTCTCAAGCGGTGATGAGCAAACAGCTAGTAATTTAATCTCAGAGAACAGTCTAGAGTGGATTTCTGAAGGTTGGATTTCAAGGGCGAGTGAGTTGCCGTATGACGTGACATCTAAATCATTTACTTTATCAAAACCTGAAGAAGGAAGACATACGTATAGCGCTCAAAGTGCTGACAGATCAACGTCTTTAGTGATTGATTTAGGCGGAGTTAGAATTCCAGAAGAGGATGCAGATACTGGTATCTCAGCGCTTTATTTGAGTCAGGAGAACAATGAAATGTTCGTCTCCTTAATTAAGCAGTTAAGAGAAGGTGCAGAAATAAAAGTTTTTACTGATCTTCTCTAATATCTAAGGTTAAAGGTCAGGGCCTTTCTCATAGAAGTTGTATCCTGCATCAACATAGGTGACCTCACCGGTCACTCCAGAGGCCAGGTCTGAGCACAAAAATGCTGCCACATTACCGACTTCTTCAATACTCACATTGCGTTTAAGTGCAGAGCTTTCAGCAGCATGATCAAGTAATTTTCCAAACCCTTTTATCCCGCTTGCTGCAAGCGTTTTGATTGCGCCAGCTGACACTGCGTTAACGCGAATACCTTTCTCTGCTCCCATTGCAGCGGCCATGTATCTTACATTGGCTTCAAGAGAGGCTTTAGCAATACCCATGACGTTGTAATTAGGGATTGCTCTTAGAGCGCCCAAGTAGCTCAGCGTTAATAAAGCGCCGTTCTCATTAAGCATCGGCATGGCTGATTTTGCAAGTGCTGTAAAGCTGTATGAGCTAATTTCATGAGCCTTAAGGAATCCTTCGCGCGTTGTGACTTCAAGGTAATTGCCATCGAGCTCAGCTCTTTCTGCAAAGGCGACTGAGTGAATTAAGATGTCAAAGCTGTCCCATGATTTTTTAAGTTCATCAAAGGTCTCATTGATTTGCTCATCACTGGATACATCGCAAGGAATAACAATAGATGAGTTGCAGATTTCAGCGCACTTTTCAACGCGACCCTTTAGTTTTTCAGTTTGATAGGTAAAGGCAAGTTCGCAGCCATTTGCTGCCATTGATTCAGCAATTCCCCAAGCAATTGAGCGGTTTGAAGCAACGCCAACAATGAGTGCCTTTTTACCTGTTAAAAAACCCATGAAACCTCCATAATATTTATAATACAGTTAGAGTTTAATTATAAACACATTGACTAAATAGGTGCTGTTTACTTAATAAATGTTGATGCTTATTGAAAGTAAATCCTAGACTCTCAAATAGAACTATTATTAATGATATTTATGAAGCACAAAGGCTACTACCTATTATTTGTTGGATTGGTTTTAATAGATCAAGTGACCAAGCAAATATTTATGTCCTCGTTTGATTTAGGCCAGTCAATCATTGTTAACCCTTTCCTTAGTTGGACCTACCTGCAAAATACTGGCGCTGCTTTTAGTTTTTTGGCAGGCGGCGGCATAATACAACAATCATTTCTTTTAATTGTTTCTATCTTGGTTTCAATCTGGATTGTATTCTGGAGCCAGAGGACGCCTTCTATTCATCGTCAAAAGTTACTGGGTCAGTTTATGCTTCTTTCAGGCGCTGTAGGCAATTTAATAGATAGAGCGCAGCATGGTTTTGTAGTCGATTTCATTGATGTTCATGTCAATAGTTTCTACTGGCCCGTCTTTAATTTAGCTGACAGCTTTATCTTTTTGGGTGTTGTTTTCATCATATTTGAGAGACAATCCACTGGTAAATAAAATTCCTGCGTCCTTGAGAATCACCATAACTGGTAGAATATTAAATATATGAATTCCACTCAAGCTTCATGAAGAAATTTCTTATATTAACACTACTCTATTTGATGAATATTTCGGCGATTGCTGAAATGCATAAGGTGTCAGATTCAGGTGAAATTTTAGCTTTAGACAGTGAGAGTTGGTCCTGTGTTTTGGATGATAAACAATCACTTGTTTGGGAAGTCAAGAGTGCAGAAGAGGGGGTTCAATACAGCCTTAATACCTATACTTGGTTTGATGGCGAGAGCGGAAGAGATAACGGAACCTTTAGTAAGAATTGTTACTGGGGTAAGAACTGCAATACTCTCTCTTTCACTGCTGATGTAAACAAAGCCAATCTATGTGGCTATGCAGATTGGCGCCTTCCATCGCTTGATGAGTTAAATACGATTGTTGACTATTATGGTGAGAGTGATACGCTCATTAATACTGACTTTTTCCCTAACACGCAGATGAACACTTACTGGACCTCTGTTTCAGTGACAAATAACCCTAAGCTAGCTTTTGAGGTGCCTTTTTTCTATGGCGGCTCAAAGGCGCGTGAGAAAACCATTGACACTTTTGTAAGACTGGTAAGAAGTGCTGACTAGACAGATAGACCAATCACTGTATGAGTCGTATTCTGACGATATACCCTTAATTCTCAAAAGAATCTATGCTGCCAGAGGCGTCTCTGAGTCGCAGCTCTCAATGGCGCTCCCCGGGCTTCTTAAACCAAACTTTGACCAACTCAATATCGCTCTGGAGCTTCTTGAGGAATGCCTCTTAGAGGACAAGCAAATCCTGATTGTTGGAGACTTTGATGCGGATGGGGCGACAGCTAGCGCAGTTGCTATTAAAGCGCTCAGGCTTATGGGTGCTAAGCATGTTGATTTTTTAGTTCCAAATCGTTTTAAACATGGTTATGGTCTCAGTCCTGAGATTGTGAAGGAGGCAAAGCGTGACAAAGAGCCAGATCTCATTATTACGGTTGATAATGGTATATCGAGTAATGAAGGTGCAGAACTAGCAAGATCTCTTGGTATTGATGTTATTATCACGGATCATCACCTTCCACCGAATGTGCTTCCCAATGCAAATGCGATTATTAATCCGAATCTAAGGGGCTGTGATTTTCCATCAAAAAATTTGGCTGGGGTTGGAGTCTGTTTTTATTTATTCTCATCCCTCAAGACCTATCTCACGAAACAAGGTTTTTTTGAAAAAAATAACATTCAAAGTCCTGACCTAAGAGTGCTTTTAGATTTGGTTGCACTTGGAACGGTTGCAGATGTTGTAAAGCTAGATCAAAACAATCGAATTCTAGTGAATGAAGGAATCAAGCGGATTCGTCAAAAGAAATGCTCAAAAGGCATCCTTGCAATCCTTGAGCTAACAAAAAGGCCGGTTGATTCTCTTCAGGCCTCTGACCTCGGGTTCACAGTAGCTCCCAGAATCAACGCGGCAGGCAGACTCAGTGATATTTCTCAGGGTATTCGTTGCCTCTTATCAGAAGATATGAACGATGCAAGAAGGTACGCGCAAACGCTCGAGGAATTTAACATTAAAAGGCGCAAAGAGCAGACTCGAATGCAGGACGAGGCGCTCTCTATTGTTGAAAGTCAAGCCATTGATGAGAGTGAGTTCGCCATTGTTCTTTATGAAGAGTCATGGCATGAGGGGGTTGTCGGTATTGTTGCTGGTAAGCTCAAAGAAACCTATCAGTGTCCATCCGCTGTATTTGCTAAGGCAGAGCATGTTTTAAAGGGCTCTATACGATCCATTCCAGATGTCCATATCAAGGACTTACTTGATCTCGTTGATCGTGATAATCCAGGACTCATTGAGAAGTTCGGTGGTCACGCAATGGCGGCAGGTCTCACTATCAAGCTAGATAACTTTGAGAAGTTTAAAGACGCATTTACTGAAACGATTACAAAGCACCTCAAAGGCAAAAAGCCCATCATTGAGCTCTTAACTGATGGCCAACTTGTCTCTTCAGAAATAACCCTTAAGAATGCAGAGCTGTTGAGACAAGCTTCACCCTGGGGCCAGGGTTTTGAAGAGCCCATTTTCTATGGCGACTTTGAGCTAGTTGAACAGAGAATTGTGGGTGAAAAACACCTGAAGTGTAATTTAAAATTACTTGGAACTAGTTCAGTTTTAGAGGGGATCGCTTTTTTTCAGGAAAAGCTTAACTCTAAGAAGGCTAGGGTGGCTTATAAACTCAATGTTAATTCATTTAGAGGGAATGAATCCTTGCAGTTGATGATCGATTCAATTGCAAGCTTATAACTAAAACTTACAGGTCTTTTGCTGTTTCTTTTTTTTGAGGTATTCAAGAGATTTAATGTTATTATTTTTTACAGTTACTTAAGTATAAAAGTCCTCCTTGCCATTGCTCATCAGGATCATCAAAGTCAATCCATAACTGAGCTTTTCTGGGTGAGTTAAGATCAAGCGGTTTTGACTTAGGATTTTTCTTGAGCTTTGGATAGCTAGGTTTTATAGCAACCTCACCAGACTCAACATTCAAAACGAAATAGGCCATTTTCCCAACAAAATGTCCATCCTTGGTTACTCTAATATTAACTTCATTTTGTAAATATCTTGGATCTGAAGAGAGGCCTCCCATATTCCAGAAAGAGCGTTTGTTTATAGACACTTTACCATCTTCAATAGAGAGTGATCCTTTGGCTATATCCCAGTTTTCAATTTTGCCTTCAACTGATTTATCGTAATTAACTCTTCTTAATTTGAATGTACAGTTAATGTTTCCTGAGTTGTTTGCTATGTTGTAACTAGAGAAATCAAATTCAGTTTTAGCTACTACTTTATTTAATAATTCCTTTAAGATTGCCTCACTAAATTCGACGTCATAAGTAACTATTGTTGAGCTCTTATTTAATGTCTTGCTATTCCTGGATTTTTTGTTTGTAGTCGAAGTGCTGCTATTGTTATTAGATGTTTCATTTGATGAATTAGAGTTATCTGAAGTACCTCCGCCACATTTATAAACAAAGTATGTTCCATCATCAGAAACAGATTTGATTGGGTCGCTGCCATCAGGGCAATCTCCAGCAAAGCTAAGACTTGATATAAATAATAGAGTTAGTGCTAGAAATAATTTTTTCATAATAATTTATTAATAATTTTTTTCTTCTTCAAAGCAAATCAATGCCACTCCAAAGTGTGATTAAAGCTTATGAAAAAATGTAATCATAGACACGAGGCAGTTTAGGAGTATAGAAAACCTTATCAGCAATAATGTCATGATTCAGTCCAAGAGCTTTTTCAATACAAGCGGCACAGACAGAGCGATAATCAATTGTAGACATTAAATCTCTTTCTTCGAAAAGATCCCTTTTAGCTAGACCTGGCCATTGCGCTATGATTTTGCTTTGATTAATCATTCCGCCTGCCAAAAGTCCAGCTGAGCCATAACCGTGGTCCGTTCCATTTGTTCCGTTTGCAAAAGCTGTCCTACCAAACTCAGTCAGAGTCAGAATGATGCTTCTATCCCAAGCATCACCAAGGCCCTCTTTGTAGCCTTTTAAAATATCATCCACTATAGTCAATTGGGCACCATGATTTCCATTTTCGTCAGCACCTTGATTCGCATGTGTATCAAATCGATCCACTTTAATTACAGACGCTAATGGGCCATTCTCTTTAGCCATTTCTTTTCCTGCATAGACAGCAAGGCTAGCAGGATCCCTTGGCATATTCTTAACCTCCATGCCAACTTTTTTCTTTAATTTTCCAAATGATGCAGCACTCTCATTTGCATGAGACCGGGTAATCATGTCAATCAAATTATCTTTCAGTTTGCTTGAACTTTTGATGCTTGCTGGGAAAAAGTTATCAACTTCATTATGACCTCTTAGGATCAAAGGCATGTCAAGTGATAGCGCTCTTCCAGGCGTTTTGGCAAGGTCAAGTGATCTGCCAAGCCAGCCAGTAGTTTCCGAAAAAGGAGCTGTTCCACCCCCTTGCATTAAGTTTTGACCTTCGAAATGAGATCTTAGTACATAGGGAAAATTAGTTGCATGAACCACAGCAGCATTATTCTTTGCCATAAGCCCTGAGAAAAAATTAAAAGAGGGATGTAAGCCAAAAAAAGAATTCAGCTTCAAAAAATTCTCAGGAGTGATTGCCTTCCTCATTGACATTAAGTTAGGATCTCCAAACGGCGGAATAGCAGTTAATCCATCCATTCCACCCTCTAGGATAATTACTGAGATAGTTCCAGGTGGTTTGTCCTGGGTATAGCCTGGAATTGGGAGTCCAGCTAAAAATAATGAGGCGCCTGATGCTTTTAAAAAATCTCTTCTAGTCAGTTTAAATTTAGACATTTTCTAACCCCATAAGTTCTGGACTGCACATCAAAGCGATAAATTTTTCCTTTTCATTTCTGAAGCCATCAACAAGTTTGCGAGTGGGCGCTCCTGCACCAATCCTATCCATAATTTGGATAGTATTGTATTGCGGCCTTCCAGCTTTGTAGATTGCTTCAGAAAACCTGATTCTTCTTTCAAACATTTCACCTGAGATCCACTCAGCCTTATCGCTCGAATAGCCATCTGGCTGCCTTGCACTCCAAAAAGATTGACCCAGCTCTACAAATATTTTGTCGACTCTCATCAACCTTTTAAAAATGCTTCTGTCTTGGTTTAAATCATCCCAACCATGAACAAACGTTGCACCACTAAGTCTAAGTGTTTGAAAAAGCCAGGTCATGGGCCACTGGAATTTTGGTTCTTTTGATAGAATAGCTCTCTCTATAACAGCGGTGTGAATTTGATTTAAATTGCCGTTACTTTTTTTCCACGCATTTTCGATATAGATAATATCAGATTTACTAGGATTGTCACTTACAAAGTGTTGAGCTAGTTTCGTTGAGAGGTGTTTAATGGTGTGGTCATGAGAGGCGAGAAAATCTGTCAGCTCTCTTAAGCCACCTTTGCCTTGGTTAATGACTTTACCCATGACATTTTTTACACCCGGTTCAGCCCATCTTTTTTTATATAAATTTGAATAGTCTGATATGTCGGCACCCTGCGATCTCATCCACTCATCGGTTCTTTTTAGCTCAATACCCCAACCCGCAAGAACATTCGCAGCATTTCGAATATCTTTCTCTGTATATTTCGCTGAAGGAGAAACTGAATGCAGCTCTAACAACTCTCTACCAAGATTATCATTGAGGCCTGCTTGAAAGCCATTTTTCCTTGCATCCCTTGCTTCTGCGGAGTTCTCACCCGAACTCCAAATATTATCTAGATAGGTCAGCATGCTTGGATGAGTCGTGCTTTTGTAGAGCATATCAGAGAATGAACTGTTTAGATTTGCTAGAACTACTGTGTCCATTGCGTGACCAATGGTATTTATATTGTCAAAAATATTGCCTGTTGTGAAATGGTTTATCCAAAAAGCCATAAAGCGCAGCCTTAATTGATCTTCGCCATATATATTCCTGTGAACAAATTTCAATTCATCTCTTTCACCCCAAAGATTCTTTCTGTTTTCGTTTTGCTTTGAGGCAGAATCCTGCCCATCTTTTTTTGCTCTGGCTAGATCCTCATTAATCCAAAAGGTTCGCCACATTTGAACCCTTTCATTAAGGCTTGGTTGAAGTTCTCTAGGCCATTCCTGGATGGGTGTATTTGTTCCTCTGGATACCAACATAAAGCCAAGTGCAGGTGATTTAGAGTGAAGTTGACTTATTGCCCAAGATTTTACATCGTCAGGCAGCGGTGTTTCTGGACGAAACATGAGACCTAGTTTATGAGCAACTCTAAATTGTTCGTTCATCTCATGTAAAAATAATCATCAATACATAAAGTATATCATTCTGAACTACGAATGAACGGCAAATATATAATTTATGAAAATTTTCCTAGTAAAACCTCACTTCCTGGGGAGGGCTCTGACGGCATATTGAAGGCGAGAAGAAGGGATATAAGGGCCATACCCGCACCCGCTAAAAAGACGAGAGAGGGAGAGTATAGCCAAACCAAACCAAAAACGACGGGAATAAAGACCGCAGCGATATGATTGATTGTGAAAGAGACGCCCGCACTTGAGGCGATGTCAGCAGGGTCAGCAATCTTTTGAAAGTAGGTCTTAAGGGCAATAGCAATCGAGAAGAAGAGGTGGTCAGCAATATACAGAAAGACAGCAAAGTAACCACTCTCAACAAAGGCGTAACCAATAAAAATAAAGGCAAGCCCGAGGTATTCAAATATGAGAGATTTCCGTTCTCCAAAACGTTTAATGAGCCGACCAATCTTTGGCGCAAAAACAACATTGATGACTGCATTTGCAAGAAGAAGGAGTGAGATTTCGGCAACCGTAAACTCAAACTTTTCAACCATCAAGAAGCCCGCAAAAACAACAAATATTTGTCTTCTGGCGCCGCTCATAAACTGGAGCGCGTAATAGAGCCAGTAGCGCCTTCTTAGTATAATTTTTTTGGTTTGGCTGACCTTCTCAGGAAACATGGGAAAGCTTTGCCAGCAAAACAGAACAATGACAACAGCAACACCACCGCCAAGAGCATAGAGCCAAATGTAGCTGAGATCAAACTGCTGAAACAGTACCCAAACAAAGCTAAACGCAATGATTGATGCGGCTGATCGGGTTGCAATCACTCTACCTAAAAACTCTGCGGTCTTGTCCTTGTCAACCCACTGCAGGGTTAGTGAGCCGTTAATCGTTTCAAAATAATGAAACCCAATCGACATAATGATTGTTGCTAGGTAGAAGTTCATATTGTTCTCAACGAGCCCTGTAATGGCTATACCTGTTCCAAGCAGAGCTAATGACATATAGGCCAGTTTTTGTTCTCTAATGAATGCTAAAACAAAAATCACAGTGAACGCTAAAAAGCCAGGAATTTCACGAATAGTTTGAAGAATTCCCATTTCAGCGCCCGTAAAGTTAATCTCTTCGATCGCAAAGTTATTCAGCAGGTTGAGCCAGACCGCCCAGCTGATAGCAGAGCCAATAGTCATCAAGAGGATTAAAAATTCTGGTGACTGTCTGGAGATTTTCATAACGGCCTAATATACTTTAAAGTGGCTATCCAAAACTGATTTAAACTCTTAATTTTGGTAATGGCAAGGAGTCTATCAAGGTAAAATTGGATTTTTTTTGTTTTATCATGCGTTATGCCTAATGTAACACTGCCTGACGGCACAGTTAAATCATACGACGAGTCACTCACAGTGGCTGAGGTGGCGTCATCGATTGGCTCGGGTCTTGCTAAGGCGGCGATTGCAGGAGAGGTTGATGGCCAGCTCGTAGACACCTCTTACGTGATTGAGGCTGACTCTGATGTTGCCATCATCACCAACAAGGATGAAAAAGCGCTCGAGGTGATAAGGCATTCAACGGCGCATCTATTGGCGCAGGCGACTCAGCAGATCTACCCTAAAGCACAGGTCACCATCGGCCCAGTGATTGATAATGGGTTCTACTATGACTTTGCATACAAGGACGGTTTTTCTGAGCAAGACTTAGCAAAGATAGAGAAAAAGATGAACGCTATCGTGAAGCAAAACCTGCCGATTGAGAGAATGGAGATGACGCGAGAAGAGGCGGTCAAATTCTTTAAGTCGATGGGCGAGCACTACAAGGCTGAAATTATCGAATCGATTCCAACCAACGAGGTTCTCTCGCTCTATAAGCAGGGAGACTTTGTCGACCTTTGTCGAGGACCACACGTCCCATCAACGAGCAAACTGAAAGCGTTCAAGCTCATGAAGCTGGCTGGTGCTTACTGGCGAGGAGACTCTAACAACGAGATGCTGCAGAGGGTCTACGGTACGGCCTGGGAGAACAAGGAGGATCTGGCGGCCCACCTTTACCGCTTAGAAGAGGCTGAGAAGAGAGACCACAGAAAGATTGGTAAAGTTCAAAACCTGTTCCACACCCAAGAAGAGGCGCCTGGAATGGTGTTCTGGCACCCGAAGGGGTGGACCCTGTACCAAACTATCGTTCAGTACATGAGCCAGGTCTTTAAGGATAATGGCTATCAGGAGGTGCACACGCCTGAGGTCATTGATAGAACGCTTTGGGAGAAGTCGGGTCACTGGGACAAGTTCGGTGACGCGATGTTTACGACCCACTCTGAGAACAGAGATTACGCCGTGAAGCCGATGAACTGCCCGGCCCACGTCCAGATCTACAAGCACGGCCTTAAATCCTACAGAGACCTCCCGCTCCGCATTGCAGAGTTTGGCTCTTGCCACAGGAATGAGCCTTCGGGTACGCTTCACGGAATCATGCGTGTTCGTAATTTTGTTCAGGATGACGCCCATATTTTTTGTACGACAGACCAGATTCAAAGTGAAGTTTCCGCATTTATCGACTTAACGTTTAAGGTTTATAAGCACTTCGGCTTTGAAAATATTGACATTAAGCTCTCAACCAGACCTGAAAAAAGGGTCGGTTCAGACGAGATCTGGGATCAGGCTGAGGCCTCACTGGCACAGGCTCTTGATGCAAAGGGGATCAACTGGGAGCTACAGGAAGGTGAGGGCGCCTTCTATGGACCCAAGGTAGAGTTCGTCCTTAAGGATTGCCTCGATCGTGAATGGCAGTGCGGCACAATACAGGCCGACTTCTCAATGCCAGAGCGACTAGAGGCGCAATACATTGCTGAGGACGGCTCGAAGCAGACACCGGTCATGCTTCATAGAGTTATTGTCGGCTCAATCGAGAGATTTACTGGAATTTTAATTGAGCATTACGAGGGCGCATTCCCTTCATGGCTTGCTCCAATTCAGGCAGTTATTCTTAATATTTCTCAAAAACAAGAGGAATATTGCAAGAATCTTGAGATCAATCTAAAAAAACAAGGACTTAGAGTCATTTCGGACTTGCGAAATGAGAAGATAGGCTTTAAAATACGCGAGCACTCGATGCAACGCTACCCATACATTTTAGTGGTGGGTGACCGAGAGCAAGAAAACAATCAAGTATCAGTTCGTCAAAGGGGCGGAGAGGACTTGGGTTCGATGTCTCTAGAGGCGTTGACAGATTTAATAAATCAGGAGTAATTATTAAAAGACCAAATAAGGTAACAACAAGGATTAATCAATTAATCAGCTCACCAAAAGTCAGAGTAATTAACGACAAGGGCGAGCAATTAGGGGTCCTTAGTAATGATGAAGCTCTTGAATTAGCAGTAAACGCAGGTTTAGACTTAGTAGAAGTTTCTCCAAATGCAGATCCGCCGGTATGCCGTGTGATGGACTTTGGAAAGTTTCAGTACGAATTAAAGAAGCAAAAGAGCGACGCTAAGAAGAAACAGAAAAAAACGCACGTCAAGATGATCAAGTATCGTCCTGGCACTGAGGAAGCAGATTACCAAATCAAGTTTAGAAACTTGGTTAAGTTTATTGATAACGGCGACAAAGTCAAAGTAGTGATTTGGTTTCGTGGTCGGGAAGTTCAGCATCGCGAGCTAGGCATGGAGATGTTGGATAGAATTGAAAGTGAAACAGAAGAATTTGCCACTGTTGAACAGAAGGCAAAAATGGAGGGTCGCCAGCTTGGCATGATGCTAGCACCCAAGTCTAAGAAAAGTAAGGCGCAAGCCCGAAAAGTTGAACCCGAAAAGGGTCAAGGAGTAAATGATGCCGAAGTTAAAGACCAATAGAGGCGCTGCAAAGCGTTTCAAAAAGACCGCCAGTGGCGGTTACAAAAGTAAACACTCGCACTTGAGGCATATTTTGACCAAGAAGAGTACTTCAAGAAAACGCTCGCTGCGTTCACCTGACACCATTGAGAAGGTCGATGTACCAATGGTTAAAAGAATGTTACCGTACAGTTAAAGGAGTATTACTATGGCAAGAGTTTCAAGAGGTGTGCAGGCGCACGCCAAACACAAAAAAGTTTTAAAGAAAGCCAAAGGTTACTATGGCGCTCGCTCTAAAGTCTATCGCGTTGCTAAGCAGGCGGTAATTAAGGCAGGGCAATACGCCTACCGTGACCGCCGTCAACGTCGTCGTCAGTTCCGTAGATTATGGATTGTACGTATCAACGCTGAGGCGAGAAATAATGGCTTAAGCTACTCACAATTTATCAACGGTTTAAACAAGGCTGGTGTTGAGATTGATCGTAAAGTTCTCTCAGATATTGCCATCTTTGATAAAGATGCCTTTGCTAAAATTGCTGATCAAGCAAAAGCTGGATTAGCACAGTAGTAAAATCTTACGAAAAGACTGTAACATAGGTTGCAGTCTTTTAAAAAAAATAAAGTAAGCATTTTGATTAACAAAATTATCACCGACGCCTCAAAAGCTATAGCTAGTGCTATGGATTTAAAAGCGCTTGACGATTCAAGGGTTCAGTATCTCGGCAAAAAAGGTGAATTGACTGACCTACTTAAAGGCTTAGGGAAGCTCTCGAAAGAGGAGCGACCAGCGATGGGTGAGGCAATCAACGAGGCCAAGGTACAGATTCAAAAGCAGATCGAGACTCGAAAAGAGGAGCTCGAAGAGGTGCTTCTTAACCAAAGACTGCTCGATGAAAAAATTGACGTCACGCTTCCTGGAAGGAACACTGAAAAGGGGAGTCTTCATCCGATCACGCAAACCCTCAACCATATACAAGACATTTTTACGAAGGCCGGCTTTGAGATAGAGATTGGGCCTGAGATTGAGGATGATTTCCATAACTTTAGTGCGCTCAATATTCCTGAGCATCATCCTGCAAGGGCGATGCACGACACGTTCTATTTTGATGCTAATACCGTATTAAGAACGCACACGTCTCCCGTTCAAATCAGGACGCTAGAGAGGCAAGAGCCACCCGTCAGGGTGATCGTTCCTGGTAAGGTTTATCGTTGTGACTCTGATGTCACGCACACGCCGATGTTCCACCAAGTCGAAGGGCTCATTGTCGACAAGGAGGCCTCACTCTCTCAGCTTAAGGGTCTTCTGATTGACTTCTTGAGAGCTTATTTTGAGAAGGACGACCTAAAGGTTCGCTTCCGTCCATCCTACTTCCCGTTCACAGAGCCATCTGCTGAGGCTGATATTGAATGCGTGATTTGCGGTGGAGAAGGTTGTCGCGTCTGTAAAAAGTCAGGCTGGTTAGAGGTTTTGGGTTGCGGCGTTGTTCATCCGAACGTTTTGAATGCCGTTAATGTTGACTCCGAAGTGTATTCAGGGCTCGCCTTTGGAATGGGCGTTGAGAGGCTTGCGATGCTCAGATATAGCGTCAACGATCTCCGATTATTTTTTGAGAACGACGTTCGCTTTTTAAATCAATTCTAGTGCAAGGGTAGCAGACATGAATATATCAACTAGATGGTTAAGAGAATGGGTTAGTCCAGACGTGAGTGATATAGAGCTGTCTGAAAAATTAACGATGGCCGGTCTAGAGGTTGATCAGATTGCGCCAGTTGCACCGCCATTCGATGGTCTCGTTGTTGGACATGTTGTGAGCTGTTCTAAGCACCCGAACGCAGACAAGTTAAGTCTGTGTGAGGTGGATATTGGTAGTGGCGAAAATCTTCAAATTATTTGTGGTGCACCCAACGTCAGAGAAGGCTTAAAGGTGGCTGTTGCAACGGTCGGCTCTGTTCTCCCTAGCAAACTTAAAATTAAACGCGCTAAGCTGAGAGGTGTCGAGTCTAACGGAATGCTTTGCTCCGAGTCTGAGATCGGAATTTCTGAGAGTCACGAGGGCATCATTGAACTTGATTCAGACTCTAAGATGGGTGAGAATGTTCGATCTGTTCTTGACCTTGATGACCAGATCATAGAGCTAGACATTACGCCAAACCGTGGCGACTGCTTCAGTGTTCTCGGCGTTGCTAGAGAGGTCTGCGTTAACTATGACCTTTCAATGCCTACACTTAAATACAAGGCTGCGCAGAAAGGAAACCAATCATTCAACTCGACAGTCAGCAATCCGGAAGAGTGCCCAAGGTACTTAACGCGGGTCATTAGCGGCGTTGATAATACTGCTGAAACGCCAAAATGGATGGTGCAAAAATTATTACGCGCCTCCCAGCAGCTACATTCGCCGATCGTGGATATAACAAATTACGTTCTTTTAGAGCTGGGCCAGCCGATGCACGCCTTTGATTTATCGAAGATTAATGGCGACATTAATGTCAGATCAGCCAAAAAGAATGAACCCCTTGAACTTTTAAACGGGCAAAGTGTCAAGCTCTCAGAGGACACCCTGGTCATTGCTGACGAGAAATCTGCCATTGCGATAGCAGGGGTCATCGGCGGTATGGACTCATCCACGCTGGAAGATTCAACTGATATTTTATTAGAGAGCGCCTTTTTTGAGCCTGTTGCAATTTCGGGTGTGGCAAGGTCTTATGGTCTGCATACGGAAGCCTCCCTGAGGTTTGAGAGGGGCGTTGACTTTAACATGACGAGTCAGGCAATGGAGAGGGCAACTGAGCTAGTTCTTGAGGTCTGCGGCGGGAAAGCCTCCAAGATTAATGACTGTACCCACTCAGATTCATTGCCTCAAATAGAAGCCATCGAAATCTCTCAAGAAAAGATTTCAAAGGTTTTAGGTTTCGAGCTTGAGTCGTCATGGATTGAATCCAAGTTCCAGTTTCTAGCGCTCGATTTTAAGACCAACAAAGATAGCTCTTGGACCATTACGCCGCCGAGCTTTCGTTTCGACATCCGAATTCCGGCAGACATTATTGAGGAGCTCGCCAGGCTTTATGGTTACGACAAGATTCCTGTTCAAAGGCTCTCGATTGATGCCAACATCTCAAACGCATCTCAAGCTCAAGTGGGCCCCAATGCGCTATCCAGCTCTCTGGTCAATCGAGGCTATCGGGAGGTCATTACCTATAGCTTTATCTCAAACGAGATGCATGATTTAGTTGACCCCAAAGCAAAGAAAATTTTGCTGCAAAATCCAATCTCAGACGACATGGCAGTGATGCGATCAAGTCTATGGGCAGGGCTTATCCAGTCTGCCAAATCGAACATCAGAAGAGGCCATCTCAACTCACGCTTCTTCGAGTTGGGGCTTTGCTTCTCTGGGATTTCAGTTGAAGACCAAGTTCAAAAAATTGCTGGCATTATTTCAGGAAACCGATATAACTCGCAGTGGGCAAGTAGCGAGCGTGAGGTTGACTTTTTTGACATCAAATCAGACGTCGAAGCGTTGTTGGCTCTTAGCAAACAAGACTACACCTTCGAAGCTGCTACGCATCCCGCACTGCAGATGGGTCAGAGCGCAAAAATAATGAAAGAGAAAAAGCACATCGGATGGGTAGGCGCACTGTCACCGA